>CAYRLZ010000065.1:0-28183 GCA_964425275.1 uncultured bacterium
TCGGGAAGGTAATTCGGAGTTTTGTGCCAGCAGTATGATTACTTACCGTAACGCTCGTATCATAGAAGGTGCCAATCCTCATCCGAACCGAATAGTTCTCAGTAAGATTGCCATAGTTCTGAACGGTGCAGACCGGAACTAGGACGATTCCGGAATCAATAACACCAATTGGTGAGACTATCTTAACTACGCCGACATCACTCACCCTAACCGTAACGGTATCAGTTCGCTTATTGTTCGCCGGACGGCTATCAGCCAGTTCTACGGAACAGGAGACAGCATATTTACCTCTTTGCACTGCATTCCAGTTAGAGAATGTGACATAACGTTTTTCATTTGGGGTGTGATTGATTACCATTACCGCCTCATTAAAGAAATTGCCAATCTTCATCCGAACCGGATAGGTCTCAGTCGTAATACCGAAGTTATAGACCGTGCAGGCCGGGGTGACAACCGTTCCGGAGTCAATTATCCCTCGGGGTGCGACAATGGTAATTACTCCAAAATCCCGAGCACGGACCTTAACCGAGTCCGCTCGTTTATCATTCCCCGGTCGGAAATCGTTAAAGAGTTCGGTTGAGCAAGAGACAGGATGCGTGCCCTTTTGGTGTGCGGTCCAGGTCGGGAAGGTAATCCGGAGTTTTGTGCCCGCCCCATGACCGGATACTGTCACATTCATATTGTAGAAATCGCCAATCTTCATCCGAACCGTATAGGTCTCAGTATAGTTGCCAAAGTTCCGGACCGTGCAGGCCGGGGTGACAGTTGTCCCGGAATCAATTACCCCAATTGGAGCCAGTAAGGAAACTACCTCAACATCATGGAAGCGAACCGTAACCGAACCAGTCCGCTTATCATTTGCCGGCACCATATCATTAGTAAGTTCCGTTGAACAGGTAACAGTATGCAGACCCTTTTGAGTTACCGTCCAGTTGGGAAAAGTGACCCGAACCTTTGTGCCCGGGGCATGGCTGGCGACAGTTGCGGTATCATTATAAAAATCACCAATCTTCATCCGAACCAGATAGGTCTCAGTCGTCGTGCCAAAGTTCTGAACCGTGCAGACCGGGGTGACAACAATCCCAGAGTCAATCGTTCCAGTTGGGGCAACAATGGACACTACCCCAACATTTCTCACCTGAACTGTAACCAAACCGGTTTGCTTATTATTTATTGGAACGACATCGTCGGCAAGTGCGGTTGAGCAAGAGACATTGAGAGTTCCCCTTTCCTGTGCCGTCCAGTTTGGAAAGGTAATATAGACCTTTGTGCCCGGGGTGTGGTTAGTAATCATTACGGTCTGATTATAGAAGGCACCAATCTTCATCCGAACCGGATAGGTCTCGGTCGTAATACCGAAATTATAGACGGTGCAGGCCGGGGTAATTATCGTTCCGGAGTCAACCGTTCCGGTCGGGGCAATAATTCTTAGACAGCCAACATCAACCAGCGGTCTTTTTAATAAGATATCGTCAATGGCGATTGCCCGTTTACTATCGGTTGCGTAATAGAATGCGATAAAGACCATTTTACCGGCATAATCAGAAAGGCTTAATGCCCTTCTTGTCCAGGAGGTATCAGTGGTTGAGACTAAATCAACTATATTATATTGGGCAGTATCACTGGTATCGGAACTGGTTGAAATCCTTACCTGGAGCGTTTCGGTGACCGTCATTTCCTCGGAACGATAATAGAAGATTAGGGAATCAATTGCCATAAGCGGTCCAATTTGGGGAGTAATTAACCAATCATTGTTTGGTCCATCGGTTGAACAACGGGCACAGGCGGGCAGTGAGTAAAAGTAAACCGTGCATCTCGTCCATTGGTTGCCGGTATCAAAGTTATATTGCGTCCAACCTCTTGGTGGGAAAATGGTATCAGTAAACGATTCAAATAAGATGGTGTCCGGGGCAAGATAGTTCGGTTCAGAAGTGACAAAAGGTGTATGGGCAAACATTATACTAGATAGAGCAAAAAGGAGTATAATTATTAATAATAAATGTTTATTCATTACCCCTCCTTTTCCCATAAACTTAAAGAAGACTTGCCCACTACTACAAAACACTCTCCTTGCTATTAAGTTAGGTGCGGTTTAATTATTTTTTTCTATTTTCTCTGGTTTCTCTTGCTCCACCCCGAGCGACGGCAAAAATTCTTCTATCGGTATTGCTGGGAAAGTGACAATATCTAATGTCCCGCGTGCGCCCAACTGGATAGAGATTTTGGTGATCGTCTCATTGTCGGGGGCTTCAATAATATTTAAGAAGTCATAAAAACCCAAGAGGGCGTATTGGGCAATAATCTTGGCACCCATCGCCAGGACTTCTTTATTAACCTCCCGCAGGCGCTGGGGTTTCTCACTTAGGGTTTTTCGACCCTCACTGGTCAATCGGGTTAAAAGGATATACTTTGCCATATTCCCTCCTTTTTAACGATTATCATAATGAAATTAAGATAAATCGTCAAGGTTTTTCTTTGGGTTATCGTAGAGATTGACCGTTTAGTTAATATCGGATAGACTTGACTTTCTTAATAAATTATTGTAAGGTTAAAATAAGTAAGATGAAAGAAGATTGGAAGAGAAGATTGGTTAGCCCCCAAGAGGCAGTTAAGGAGATAAAATCCGGGGATAGGGTATTTATCGGCTCGGCTTGTGGTGCTCCCCAGAGTTTGATTCGGGCACTGACTAATATCCCTGCCGAAGATATTGAGATTGCCCATATCCTTACCTTAGGCGTTGCCCCCTATGTGCAGAAGGAACTGGCAAAGAAATTTCGGGCGAATGCCTTCTTTATCTCGGGTGATGTCCGAAAGGCGGTCTGGGAGGGGAGAGCGGATTATACACCAATTTTCCTCTCAGAAATCCCGAGACTCTTTCGCAGCGGCCGCCTACCGATTGATGTTGCCTTAGTTTCTCTTTCCTTACCGGATGAACACGGCTATTGTAGTTTTGGTATCTCGGTTGATATCACAAAACCAGCGGCCGAGTCGGCCAAGATAATCATTGCGGAGATAAACCCCAATATGCCCAGGACCTTCGGTGATTCCTTCATCCATATTAAGGATGTAGATATTATTGTCTATTCCGAAGAGCCGATAATTGAATGGACGGTAAAGGCATTACCGGAGATTGCGAAGAGAATTGCGAAGAATGTTGCCGATTTGATTGAAGATGGCTCAACGATTCAGGTCGGCTACGGCGGGGTGCCTAATGCCATCTTAGAATTCTTAAAGGATAAAAAAGACCTCGGGGTTCATACCGAAGTCTTTTCCGATAGCCTGATTGACCTCATTGAGATGTCGGTAATTACCTGTGCTAAAAAAACCCTACATCCCGGTAAGATAATCGCCTCATTTGCTATGGGGACAAAAAGACTTTATGAATATCTCCATAATAATCCATACTTTGAATTCCATCCCGTTGATTATACCAATGACCCTTGGATTATTGCCCAGAATGAGAAGATGGTCTCATTAAATTCCGCCCTGGAGGTTGACCTCACCGGACAAATCAGTGCCGATTCTTTTGGCTATCAATTCTATTCAGGAATTGGTGGACAACTTGACTTCATCCGGGGTTCGGCACGGTCAAAAGATGGCAAGCCGATAATTGTTCTCCCCTCTACCCGAAAGGGTGAGACGATATCAAGGATTGTTCCTTCACTTTCCGAAGGTGCCGGGGTGGTGACAACCCGGGGTGATGTCCATTATGTCGTCACCGAATGGGGAGTTGCCTATCTTCACGGGAAGACGATAAGGGAGAGGGTCCTTTCTCTCATTTCTATTGCCCATCCCAAATTTCGCTCGGAACTTTTGCAGAAGGCAAAGGAATTAAATTATATTTATAAAGACCAGCCCGAGATGCCACTTACTCAGGCCAGGTATCCCGAAGAACTGGAGATTTGGCGCGAGACAAAAGAAGGGATGAAGGTTTTCCTCCGCCCAATAAAGCCAACCGATGAACCGCAGATGCGAGAACTCTTTTATTCCTTCTCCCAAGAGACCGTCTATTATCGTTTCTTCTCCTATTTAAGTGCGATGCCGCACGAGCAGTTGAAGAGATTTGTCAATATTGACTATGAGAACGAGATGGCAATCTTGGCGGTTCTCAAAAAAGCCGGCGAAGAGAAGATAATCGGCGTTGCCCGATATATTATTGATAAGGCAACCGGCTTGGCGGAATTTGCCATTGTGATTAGTGATGCCTGGCAGAACAAAGGAATTGGTTCGATTCTCTTTGAATATCTAATTCGGGTGGCAAGGATGAAAGGGGTTAAGGGATTTATTGGCTATGTCCTGGATACTAATGTCCGAGCCTATCGCCTCTTCTATCGGAGCGGCTATCCGGTCAAGACGGATTGGGCGGATGGTGTTTATACACTAATTCTTGACTTCACCCGGGCAAAAAGAGATTAACCCCCGATTTTGCCGAAAGGCTTCGACTTTTCTTACCTGAGTAAGAGTCAGAAATCAGTCTATTAGGCAGTCGTTCCTTTCCCTAATAGATTAAGGGCACAAATTCCCGGTAGTTCTATCTTCTTACCTTAATTTTTTATTATTCTTCTACTTTTATCGCACTAACCGGGCAATCTTCGGCGGCCTGCCGGACATCGCCTTCCGCTGCCTCGGGAATAACATCCACCTTAACCGTAGCGACCTCGCCCTCCATTTCAAATATATCCGGGCAAGAGGTAACACAGAGTTCACAGCCTGTGCAAAGTTCTTTGTCAACATAAACCTTCATTTTTCCCTCCTAAAACTTTTATCGTTAAATTTAATTTTAACATTAAATGGGCAAATAGTCAATACCCCAGGATAGTTAAGATAAAAGATAATTAACGAAATAGATAAGTTAAAACAACAAATAAGTGCTGTAAAATCAAGATGTTAGAATTAAGATTGGGTATAAAGGCGTAGTATTATTAGGCCTTACTTAGAAAATCGGTTTTGTTTTTATATTCCACTAATTCAACTTTTCTATAAGGAGCAAAAATTTGCCGTTTTCCAATGGCAACGGACGGGTCTTGACTTTCTATTTTCTTCCATTATACTTTATCTATGAGTTCCCTAATTAGTGAGAAGATAAGAGAAGTGATTGAAGAGACCTGTAATACTTTTGGATTTGTCCTCTATGATATAGAATATTCCCCGGATGCCTTACGGGTTTATATTGATAGTTTAACTCCCCAAGAAGGGGTTACCATAGATGGCTGTGCGCGAGTTTCTGAGGCCCTTTCTTTGAAACTTGACCTCCTTGATTTAATCCCTCACCCTTATACTTTGGAAGTCTCCTCACCGGGTATTGAGCGGAAGTTAAAAAAAAGAGAGCACTTTCAGAAGGCGCTTGGGCAGACCATAGAAGTGAAGCTCCAATTCCCGAAAGGCGACTTAAAAGGGGTTCTAACCGGAAAATTAGTTGATGCTGATGATGAGAAGATTGTTATTAAATCTTTTGTTAGGGAAACTGAGGATTTAGTGGTTATCAAATATTCCGAGATTAAAGGCGCTAATGTCAAGGTATCAACTGAGGAATTATTTTCTCATCACCGGAATTTCGGTAATAGGAAACAGAGAATAATGAGGAGAAATGAGTAAGGAGATTGCGGACTTAATCGCCCAATTGGCTCGGGTAAGAAATGTTGATGTGTTTTATGTCTCCGAGACCTTGAGCGCCAGCCTGGTTGAGGGGTTAAAGAAGAGGTTAGGCGAAGGGGCTGAGCCTGAGGTCTTGGTCAAACCGGAGACCGGGGAGATTACAGTCTATTTAAAGAAGGTCGTCTCCGAAAATGTCCGTAATCCGGTAAGAGAAATTTCTCTGGAAGAGGGGAGGCGAATTTCGCCCTCCGCCCAAATTGGTGATACGGTTAAAGAAGAACTACCCTTGAAGGAAATAGGTCGGGGTGCGATAATGCGTGCCGCCGATGAATTGATGCGTCGGCTCCGGGAGGCGGAAAAGTCCAAACTATTTAATGAATATATCGGCAAAATGAAAAAGGTCGTTACCGGAACCGTTCATAAGATAACCGATAAGGAAATCATCGTCAACCTCGGGTTGGTGGAGGGCATACTCTTACCCAAAGACCAGTTGAAGAGCGACTCCTACCGCCAGGGACAACCAATAAAAGCCTATATCTATAATGTGGAGAAGACACCAATTGGTCCTAAGATTTACCTTTCCCGAAATCATCCGGAATTCCTCAAAAGACTCTTAGAAAAGGAGGTCCCGGAAATTAAGGCCGGCACAGTAAAAATCCAAGGGGTGGTTCGGGTTCCGGGTCGCGCCAAAGTAGCGGTTGTCTCTACGGATGATAAGATTGACCCAGTTGGCGCCTGTGTCGGTTTTCGGCGGCAACGAATTGAAAATATCATTAAAGAACTCTCCGGAGAAAAGGTGGATATCATTCAGTGGAGTAAAGACCCAAAGATTTTTATCGCCCGGGCCTTAGGACCGGCCAAGGTAAGTAAGGTGATTAAGGAAAACGACTCTTTTACGGTCATCTGTCCGGACAAAGATTTCCCAATCGCTATCGGGAAAGGCGGGCAAAATGTCTACCTTGCCAGTAAATTAGTCGGTGCGAAGATTATCGTGATTCGAGAATCGGACCATAAAGAGAAAATCCTGATGGACGAAGCAAAAAATATCCCCCTCTCCCATTTTGAGATACCCCAGAATATCTTAGCCACCTTCTTAGAGTTGCAAATCATTAATGCCTTTGACCTACTCTCACCATCAGTGGAAGATTTAACTAAGCGAACCGGTATTTCCGCCGAAATCTTAGAAGGTCTTAGAAAAGAGATTAAAGAGAAACTGGCTTCTGGGTCAAAAGTTAAAAGTCCAGAAGTATGACATTAGAAGTGATGACTCTGCCATTCTGTGGCTAAATATAGTTATGCCGGGGATTAAGGTTCGGGACGCGGCCAAAAAACTTGCCCTCTCCTGTAAAACCCTTCTCGTGATTATGAAAGAGATGGGACTTGCGGAACGGAGCTATAGTTCCTATCTCTCTTTTGAGGAGTATCGCTCAATTAAAGAGAAACTTAAAGAAGAAAAGGAGCGATTTAAAAAAGACCTTTTATTTAAAGGTGAGAAGAAACCCTCGGCAATTAAACCGGTGAAAAAGGAGTTTGATTCAACTATCGTAAAAGAAAGGGTAAGAAAAACCTTAACCGCCTTGGAAAGAAAAGAAATCGTCCACCACAAAAGAAAAGTGAAAAGGGAAGAGCCAGATTCAAAGAAGGAGATTATTAAGATCACTCCTTATATGACGGTTGCCGAACTTGCCCATGCCTTTGGCCGGCTCCCTTCCGAGTTAATTAAGAAGTGCTTAGAAATGGGGGTAATCACAACGATAAATCAAAGGTTAGATTTAGAAACTGAGATCTTACTTGCCGATGCCTTTGGGTGTGAGGTCGAGGTTGAAGAGATTGATTTTGGTTTTACGGAGGCGAAGGGGGAAAAGAAGCCGCGACCACCGGTGGTTGTAGTAATTGGTCATGTTGACCATGGCAAAACTACGCTCTTGGACTATATCCGAAAGACAAAGGTAGCTGAGAAAGAGGCTGGTCGAATCACTCAACAGGTTGGTGCCTATGTCGTTAATTTTAAGGAGGGCAAGATAACCTTTCTTGATACCCCGGGACACGAGGCCTTCACGGCGATGCGGGCACGCGGGGTCCAACTCACCGATATCGCTGTTTTGGTTGTTGCCGCTGATGAAGGAGTAATGCCTCAAACCGAAGAGGCAATTAATCACGCCCGTGCCGCCTCCTGCCCAATTATCGTCTGTATCACCAAAATTGACAAACCAGGAGCCAACCCCGCCTGGGTGAAGGCCCAATTAGCCGAGAAGGGTGTCCGGGTAGAAGGATATGGGGGTGATGTGATTTGCGTTGAGACCTCGGCTTATACCGGGGAAGGGATTGATAACCTTTTATATGCCATTCATTTGGTAACAGAAGGGATAGAGCCGAAGGCGGTCTATGATACCGAGGCCCGAGGGGTAATAATTGATTCTCACATGGAAAAAGGGAGGGGCTGGGTGGCAACCGTTCTTGTGCAGGAAGGAACTTTAAGAAAAGGCGATATATTTGTCTGTGGTGAACTCTATGGTCGGGTGAGAGATATTCTGTCCGATAATTTTGAAAGGCTACCTTCGGCCACTCCGGGGATACCGGTTCAGATATTGGGGTTTTCCGGTCAACCGGAAGCCGGTGAGAGATTTATTGTTGTCCCGGACGAATGGCAGGCAAAAGAGATTGCCTCAAAGAAGGCAATGGCAAAAAGAGACCGTCTCCTCCATTTCCAGAAGCGATTAACTCTGGAATCACTCCAGGAGAAGATTAAAAGTGGTGAGACAAAGGAACTCTGTCTAATCTTAAAAGGGAACGCCTCAGGTCCGGTTGAGGCATTAAAAAGCGCCTTAGAAGGACTGTCCTTGAAGGATGTGCGGATTAAGATTATCCATTCCGGTGTCGGTCAGATAACTAAATCCGATGTCCTTTTGGCTGAGGCCTCAGGTGGTATTATCATTGGCTATAATACCGAACCTTTAAGTGAGGCCAGGGATTATGCCGAAAGCCACGGGGTTGAAATCAGGTGCTATAAGGTTATTTATTCGGCGATTGATGATATCCGAGCCGCGATGCTTGGGCTTTTAGAACCGGTTTTGAAAGAATCACTGGTTGGTAAGGTTCGGATAAAAAAGGTTTTCCGGATCCCCAGGCTCGGTATTGTCTTGGGTGGGATGGTTGAAGAGGGGAAGATTGTTAAGGGGGCAATCGGCCGGGTCTTCCGCGCTGGGAAGGAGATTTTTAAGGGCGAGATATCTTCCTTGAAACGATTTAAGGATGATGTGAGTGTTGTGGAGGCGGGTTATGAGTGTGGTATTGGGATTCCTAATATTGAAGACTGTGCCCCAGACGATATCTTAGAAGTTTATGTCCAGGAAGAGGTAAAAAGGGAAGATGCCCTTTAAGTTTTCTGGCAAGTTAATTGGTCATTAAATTTTTTCTTTTGGCAAGGAATGGTTGTTGGCATCCTCTTAGTTGATTGCCTCCTCGGTAAGGGACGGAGTTTAAAGGAAAAACGGCGGTATTTTCTAAGCCTCTCCCAACGACTTCATAATAATTTCAATTGCGCACTCGCGGAAATAGAGGGTCAGAACCTCTGGCAACGGTCGCGCCTCATTCTTCTTACCGCCAATAGCCAATCGACTATGTTAAAGAGAACCTTTGACCGAATTCTGAAATTTATGGAGAAGGAGCCTTATTTTCAGCTCCTCTCCTATGAGATGAAAGAGATTGGTCTGAATCATTTTATCTGAGAGAGGAAGCATGCAGTTTAGAATAGAAATCCACACCCATCATCGGTGTGAACTCTTAGATATTACCGATAAGATAGAAGAGGTTATCAAAAAGAGTGGGATAAAACAAGGGATAGCGATAATCTTTATCCCGCATACGACGGCGGCGATAACAATAAATGAGAATTATGACCCGACTGTTGCTCGGGACATAACTGATACTTTATCAAAACTCATTCCCAAGAGTGCTACTTATTCTCATACCGAGGGCAATGCGGATGCCCATATCAAAGCGGCAATAATTGGCTCTTCCCGCACGGTCTTTTTTGAAAATGGTAAGATAATATTTGGTACCTGGCAGGGGATTTTCTTCTGTGAGTTTGATGGCCCCCGCCGCCGCGAGGTCATTGTCAAGATAATCTCAGATTAATTTACCGACTAAAATTCCTGTCGCACTAAATTTGACCAGTTGTCGCAAGTTTAATCACTACCAGAAACCCCTTCCGATTTTATAACCCATTGATTTTTCAATACTTATAAACAGGTTCGTTAACTTTTATCTTGGCATAATATTTGTAATATAGAAAGGTGTTAGATAAGATTGACTGCTCTTTGAAAAATTGGTTTAATGGTGGTTAAGATTGGGCATCTTTACCTCCTTACCTTATCTTTGAGAGGGGACGGGTTGAAGTATCAAAATCCCTTTTCAGGGGTCTCTCCACCATCTCGGTCTCAGTCTCAGTCCTTCAATCCCTTTTGCTTCTTCCCGTCCTTTCTCTTTAAGATTTTTAGCAACGGGGGCTTTTATCTCCTTTCGGGCAGTAGCCCTGCCCCCAGAAAAAGGAGGGAAGGAAGGGGGCTCTGGTAATCCTGATTAGTTCGTCGGGAACTTAGAGGATGCCACCTCTTAAAATTAATCGGAATTAACCGGAGCGGCGAATAACAGGTTACCAGGTGCCCTTTAAGTGTGATGTGAGGATAAGATAACCTCACTTTATCTTTTAATTGTTTTAGGAGGTGTGTGTGAAAATTAAAAATCAAATAAACCTTTTCCCCTACTCGTTATTTTTCTGCCTTATCTTATTTTTAACCTGTTTCAAACCGCCGCAATTACCGGAGTGGGATACCGAGGTAAACATCCCTCTGGTCACCCGTAGGTTTTTGGTTAAAGACTTTATTGACCAAAAAAGATTCCGAATAAACTCTGATTCCTCAATTGAATATTTTCGGGTTTTTAAGATGGAGACCACCTTAGTCTATAATAAGTTAAATTTTTCTACGGTTCCGCAGACAGAAACCTTAAAACTCTCTCAATTTTCTTTTGGTAATTTCTCCGGAAAGATTACCATCCCTCTCTCGGCAATTTTAGGCATTTCTTTACCAGAAGACCCGACACCTTTGCCGGTGCCACCCCTGCAAAAAACCCTTTGGCTAAATCTACTCTTACCGGATATCCAGGAACTAGCGGTTCAAAAAGGGGAGTTATCCTTGGCAGTGATAAATTCCACGCCAATCACTTTTGACCGTATTAGAATCAGTGGTGGGTTCTTTTCCGATTTTATCCTGACCGAACTCATCGGTGGTGGGAGGGTAGAAGCACAAAAGGAATTGGCCGAAGGAAATATTGAGAGCCCTTCACCGCTAACGCTCAATATCTTCAAAGAAGAAGGAGAAACCCTTCTCCTATCGGTTAGGGATTCTCTATTCTTGAACTTTCGGATTAAGAAGGTAAAAATTACCAGCGGGATTTTACAACCCAATAAAGACCACAATATTACCTGTGAGGACTCCCTATTTTTTACCCTGGAAGAAGACTTACATTGCGAATGGATGAAGATAAACTCGGCGAAGATTTATCTCTCTATCTTCTCTCACTTTCCGTTTCCTTTAAATGCTTCTCTTTCCTTACCCGAAATCGGGAAAGAGATGGAAATTACCCTCCCACCATCTTCTCCAATATCAGAAGAGATTGAATTGGGTAGCGTTGAACTGACCAATCGGTCAAACCAAGGATTTCTTATAAGAACGGTCTGGCGAATGCGGGCGGACGAAGCACAATTCTTTCTCCTCAACGCCACTACTTATCTTTCTCTATTTTTTTATCTTGATAATCTAAGACCAACCAGTTTTGCTGGGGAGTTCCGAAGACCTCGTTATCTCAATTCGGCGGCGGAGAGTATCCTCTCCTTTTTACCTGGGGATCCGACCGGTATAAAGGTAAAATCAGCATCCCTCAACTTTCATATTGTAAATCGCACGGGCTTTTCCGGCGTCGTTAATTTAACTATTTGGGCAAGAAATCGCCACGGTCATTGCGAATCTTTGAGCACGGAGATTCCCCTCAATCAAAACCGAGAGGTGAACTCAGCGGTAAGGATTGAGCAGTTACTAAATATCGGACCAAAGGTCGTGAAGTTTTTCTGGGGTTTAAGGATTTTCGGTCCAGGGGTGTTTTCCCAAGAGGACTTCGTCTGCGGTGATATCTTATTTAGCCTCCCACTCCAGATAGCATTCTCCCCAGATACCATCTATGCCTATTCCTTTCCGGTGAAATTGGCGGAAGAGACAAGGGAGAAAATAAAAAGAGGGATTGTGGAAGGTGGGGTTACGATTTTATTAAACAATCATCTCCCCTTAGGGATTGGGGCTTCCCTAATTTTAATGGGAGACCCCTCCCCTTACCCGGAGGGAAGAGGAAAGGATTCCTTAGCCTTTCCGATTTTTATCCCTCCGGGTAAAAGGGGAATTGATGGCTTCTGCGAAAGAGAAAGTGATACAACCCTTACCCTGGCTGTCTCAGAAGAAAACACCCCTCTCTTTCTTGCACCGGAGATTACCTGTTGTCTCCGCTTGGAATTTCCGGCATCGGAGACAGTGACGGTTAAAACCACCGATTACCTCCAATTTAAGAGTTATGCCACTTTACGGATTCGGGCAAAATTTAATTAACTGCGGCCAATGTTTTTCTTTCGTGATAAGATGAAAGTTCTTTCTCGGCTTTGTCTCTTTTTTTTATTCTTTTTGGTTCAAAATCCGGCTAAGGCCTCGGCTGGGGAGCCGGATTTGCTGGGCAGGAGATTTCTCTTCACCCGGGAAGGTTCTCCGCCATTTTCTTTTGTCTTCTTCTCAATAAGCCTCTCCCTTGCCAATAATTGTTTCACCATCTCCCAATATAACCGGTTCAATGGTTCTTATTTGACGCCCAGCGATAAGGAGGCGATTTTAAGAGCCGTGGACCGGGATTTCTATTTGACTGGTAAAGGTGAGGTTGGTCTTTTTAATCTCCGCCTCTTTTCTTCCTATCTCGCCTCCTCCTTAATCGGGCTGGCAGAAGGTGAGATTGACCGCGACTTTTTTCAAATCCTGCTTAAAGGGAATGAGATGAATCGGTCCTATGAGATAGAAAAAATCAAAGGGAAGGCCATCTTATATTCCGAGGTAAAATTCGGAACCGGTTTTAGACTAATTAAAAAAGATGCCTATCAGCTTAGTATTAGTACCGGGATAAAGTATTTAAGAGGAATTTATCTATTCCAGAGTTTGCAGGGTAGGGGTTATTTAATCACCACCCCTGAGTATCTGAATTCCCGTTTTGAAATTGAGGCGAAAGAGAGCCGGGGTGGCGCCGGCTTTGGACTTGATTGGATTCTTGCCTTCAATAAAGGGAAATTTACTTTTGAACTTTTTATGGATAACATCAACTCAGGAATTTTATGGCAAAAACAATCCTTCCGAATTTGGGGGGTTTTTGGTTTCGAGTCGCTTAATTACGATAAGATAAAGGCGGGGAATTACTATATTAAAGAGGTTGAGAAGACACCGATACCTCCCTTCCGCTACTATCTGCCGATTACCTCCGGATTAATGGTAAACTATTCTCTCCGTCCGCGCACCCAAATCATCATCCAAACAACCATAGAAGATTTGTTTCGCTTCCCTTCCCTCTCTTTTTATCTCTCGGATTGGTTAGGGAGATTTCCCATTGGCGCTGGGTTTAAGATTGGCGGAAGGGAGGTATCGGTCATTAAATTTGACTTATCTCTCATTTGGAAGAGTTTTTCTCTCACCTTCACTTCAAAATGGACAAGGGGTCTCTTCTTGCAAGCCAAGGGACAAGAGATTGGTATCGCCGGCGGTTTTAACCTCTATCCCCGGCCGGAGAGGGAGAACCGAAGGTTCTTACATCTTTAATCCCATTATTTTGCCCCTACCCGAACAAAACTTCTATAAATATAGTTCCCGAACAATAGTTATAGTTTCCGGAGTCGATTTTTAGTTCTAAGTCTTTGATTTAACATAACTTATGGGATTTTTTAAGAAAGATGGGGGGTAGCCCTCTGGGTCGCCTCCTTAGTCTATTTTTTAACCTAATCCTTTACCTAATACAAGGTCTAATTAAAAGCCTAATTTTTGGTCTAATCCTCTAACTAATTCTCTTTCTAACCGAAGGGCTAATTCTCTGGCTAATTGTTAGCCTAATTCTCTAACTAATGGAGTTAGTAATTCTCTGCCTAATCCTCTGTCTAATTGAGCGCCTAACTCGCCTCTTCTATCTCATAGATACTCAAAGTGGATTATTTATTCTCTCTGGCGCCGCCAGAAGGATGTGAGTCTTATCCCTAAATCCTTAAGAATCTTTTCCCCCTCTTTTGAGAACTCGCCGAAATCAGAAACTCTATGGCAATCAGAACCTAAGATAAAGACCTTCACGCCTAATCCCTGCGCCTTTCTTAGTAAATCGGGTGCGGGATAAATCTCTTTTAGTTCGTGACGTAAGCCGGAGAGGTTTATCTCAATCCCAATGTTTGTCTTACCGATTTCCGTTAAAAAGGCTGCCATATATCTTTGGCTGGCGGTTAATAGCCTCGGCCCATATACTTTTACTATGTATTTTTTATAGGCATCAATATGGGCCAAGCAGTCAAAGAGTGAAGAGGCAACCGCCTTTCTTAATTCGGCAAAGTATTTATCAAGGAATTCTTCGGCGGTTCTTATTCTATTTTTAATCAGATTAAATTCATTACGAGAGGTTAAAGCAATATGGTCAACACAATGCACCGCACCTAATAGATAATCAAAAGGATAGGCGGCGACAATCTCCTTGATTTCTTCCTTCACCTCTTCTTCATAACCCACTTCCAGCCCGGCCCTGATTTTTAGTTCCGGATAATCCCTTCTTGCCTTATCAATCTCTTCAAAATAATAGTCCAGCCAGTTAGAGCGCATACTGACAATCTGCCCGTTAAGGTTTATCTTGTCATCCAGTTCCTTTCTCTTTGGGTCAATCTCTAAGTGGGGTGTAAAACCAATCTCTTTATAACCCATCTCCTTTGCCAACTGGCAATAGTCGCGAATCTTACCTTCGGCATCTAATGAGTAATCCGGGTGGATATGATAGTCAATCATCGCTTTATCTCTTCCTTAAAGTCAAAGGTGAATTTCCCCTTATGAGTAACCCCCAATTTCAAATTTACCGACCAGTCTTTAATCTTTCCGGCCCAGCCGAAGATTATTCGCTCAATTCCTTCGGTAATCAATTCATTCTCTTGATAACCTTCGGGCGAAAAGTGGTAGAAGTCTATCCCTTGGTTTAAGACCGTTTTATAACCTTGAAGGGTAAATTGACTTCTTTGATAAGAAATGATTATCTGGGCACTGAACTTAAAGCCGCGCCTTTCCTTCTGATATTTATCTTCTATCCCAATCCCACCGCTAATTTCTGACTTAAATTTATAATTCAATTCTATCCCGCTTCCCCGCTTTTTCTCACCGATATAGCGCCTCTGGTATATTCTAAACCGAAGGTTATCTTCTTTACTCTGCCATTCTAACCTTATCCTTTGGGGTAAGGAGTCATAGCCCCAATCGCTCTTCGTGTTATAACTGAAGGTAAATTTTGCCTGGGGTAAGGAAAAAAAGAGGAGAAAATCATAGAGGAGTTTATCGTCTCCTGGTGAGATATTAGGAAATTTCCCATATAAAGAAAAGAAGTCCCCTTTGAGATAATAAAGAGCCAAGCGATAACCAAGAGGTCCGAACCACTTACCGTTGGGAAAGGCCTTCATTACTAGTGCCCAACTGCCCGGAAGGGATTTTGCTATCTCAGCAGTCAATATCTGTCCGGCAAAAGTTTTTTTAAGATTTACTCCGGTGAGAAGAAGATTTTTGCCGAATAAGAATTTTTCGTTATAGTTATTAAATAGAAAAAAGACCCCAAAACTGAGCTCTTTCTTGTCTGTCTGCCAGCCGCCACCGGCTCCCTTTTCTTTTAGCCGGCCTTTTAATGCCTGGGAGGTTGAATCCGAATGCTGGCCGGAATAATAAATCTTTTTGACCTGCCCAACACTATCAATTAAGGCGGTAAGCCCCTTAGCCGAAAAGAAGATAAAAGAAGAAGAGTTCTCTTTCTTAATATTTAAGCCAACTCCCCGCTGATAATTGACTTCCGCGGCAAACCTTAATGGTGCCAAATCGTCCTTTTGCCAACCACTAATTATCGGCGGTTTATATAAATGGTAATAGGGCGGCGAGGATAAGAGTTCGGGATGAGTGAGCAGAAAATCGCCGATGATGAATCTCTTACCCATTTTTTGATAATTGATATTAAAAGAGGTCCAATCAAAAAGTTCCTCCTGGTAATCCCTCTCCGTTAGAAGATAAAATTTCCAATCCTTTTGGGATAGACCGAGGGCAGCCAGATTATAACTATCTTTAATCTCGGTTAAATCCCGGATGCCGCTCTTCAACTTAAAATATACCTTTGGGTAAGATTTCTTCTCAACCGTGCTCTCCGGTTCTTTTGGGCCAGGAGTGGTTAGGGTGAGAAAGGGTGAGATTTCGTCCACTAATTCCTTGGTCATTCCCTTAACAGCCAGCAACTCTTCTAATTGCTTAAAGCCGCCTTTTTCCTCGCGCCATTTTATAATATGAGATGCCTTCTCTTCATCCAATCCCGGTAATCTTAATAAATCGGCGATGCCTGCCTGATTTATATCCAGTGGGTGTAAACGCATCTCTTCTAAGAGGCTCTCACCAAAGTTGTCGTCAATCAGTAATTCTTCTTTATATATATCTTCCAAGCCATCAATATTAAATGAAAGATTAAAGAGTAATAATAGGTATATCAAATAAGAAGATATTTTCGCGATTTTTGCTATTTAGAGTCTTATCCCAAGATTTATTATGTGGCTCTCTTTTAAGCGGGGATGTATTTTGAGGCTATAGGCCATCTCAACTTTGCTAAGGGTAAATCCAAATCCACCAGTAAAAAGAAGGGGCATTGTCTGAAGGCCGGTTCCCAGATAGAAATTTCCCTCCGAAAGTTTCAACCCCAATCGCATCCTTTCCTCTTTTTCTCGCTCGTAATCAAAATAAAAATCCGCCCATCTTAGAAAATGGCTCTTAACCCCAAGAAGAATTGTTAGGGGCATCTCTTCGCCATAACCAGTCTGGGGTTGATTAAGATTGAGCAGAACCAGGGAAAATAGAAACTCCTCTCGCTTAAAGGAAAGGGAAGGGGTTAAAGAGAAGAAGAAGTCTTTTTCGTATCCCGAGATAGAAAAATAATAGAGGGAGAGAAGTGTGCCAAAAGAAAATGAAGTCAAAAGAGAAAAACCCTTGCCCAAGGAGAAAATATATTCTCCGTAGCCCGGACGGTAAAGGGAAGAGAGAGATAGACCTAATCTTAGTCTTTTTAATGTCCCGGCACCTTTAAGATACCTCAACTCCCCAAGACCATAAGGATTGGTGTAGGTGAAATTTATCCCACTCCCTTCTTGATAAAGGATTAGAGAAGGATTAAGCGCCGCGCAAACCGGACAAATCGGAAGCGCGGCCCTAGCCTGCACTAGAGAAGATAGACCACCAACCTCCTGGAATTCAAAGAGAGAAAAGAGGATTGAGATATAATAAAATGTCATTTAGAAAAGAGACGACTTTTACCGAAGCCCGATGAATTTTATATCTTTTATCACTTTCTGGCCAATAACCTGATTTGCCTTATTGACGATTTCTTGTTTCATCAGGATAAGTTGGGCGCGCCAGGTTGGATTGGGGCAGGAGACATAGAGTATACCTTCTTTCACCTCGGTTGCCCGGGCGTATTTGCTAATCTTTTCCCCAACAATCTCCTTCCACCGCAATACCGCCTGCCAGGCAATTAAATTCTCCGAAAGTCCTAAATCCTTTATTACCTGGCTTATTACATCTTTGAGCGAAGAGAAGTCTTTAATTGATTTTTGCCGCAAAGTGCTTAGCCAATCAGCAATTCTTTCAGGACGGTGAATTTTTTCAAGAGTTTCGGTTGGGCGAGTCGGCGCAGTGCCTTTGCCTCAATCTGCCGCACCCGTTCTCGGGTAATGCTAAATATCTGTCCCACTTCTTCTAAGGTGCGCGGAATCCCGTCACCCAGACCAAATCGGAGTCGCAATACCTTTTCCTCTCGTTTGGTCAGATAGCGAAAGGCCTCTTCTAATTTCTCTTGCAGTAAAAGGAGACCCGTGTGATGATAGGGCGAGATACTCTTTTCATCGGAAAGGAAATCACCGACGAAAGAGGATTCTTCGTCATCCACCGGTTTATCCAGTGAGATACTAATTTGACTTACCCTTAAAAGGGATTCCAATTTTTCCGCGGGTAGCCCCATCCTTTGGGCCAGTTCCGGTATCGTCGGTTCTCGGCCATAGGTCTGGATAAACTTGCGCTGGGTGCGGGTCATCTTATTCATTATATCAATAATATGGGCCGGTATCCGGACGGTCCGGGAGTGGTCAGCGATTGCCCGAGTTATCGCCTGTTTTATCCACCAGGTAGCATAAGTCGAGAACTTAAACCCCTTCCGGTAGTTAAACTTTTCTACCGATTTTATCAAACCGAGATTCCCCTCTTCTAAGAGGTCAGCAAACTCTAATCCGCGATTGGTATATCTCTTGGCAATGGCAATCACCAGGCGGACATTTCCTCTAATCATCCTATCCCGGCTGTCAAGAATCTTTCTTTCGCACTCTTCAATCTTTGCCCAATTGGCGAGCATTACATCCACTTCCATTTCATAGCGGTCCTCAAATTCTTTTAAGGCCTTTCTCACCTCAGGTAATTTTGCTGAATTCTTTTTGGTCAATTCTCTTTTTATTGCCTGTCCTTCTTCTAAGGCGGCGCGGTAGCGTTGGATATATTTATTGATTAGGCTGTGTTGTAAGGAGAGCGACTGAATCCTTTTGATAATTCGTTTCTTTAAATTCTCAATCCGCCGTTGGGTGAACTTCGTCTTTCGTTTTTTTAATTCTTGCCACTCGGCAAAAAGTTTCTTCATCCGTCGGAGACGGCGGATGAATTTTTGTTTTTCTATCCACATCTCTCGCTTATCCACCAAGCACTTAAATTCAATCCGGGCTATCTGGTCAAGAGTTCCGGTTCCATCTTCCAAGGGTTGGCAGTCGGCAAAGAGTTCTTCCAGTAACGGGGGCAAGAGAAAGAGATGGGCGACAATCTCCCGATAGCCTTCTTCCATATTTCGGGCATACTCAACCTCTTGCTCTCGGGTAAGGAGGGAGAGGTCGGAGAGGTCACGAAAATAGAGCCGGATTGGGTCTTCGGCACGGCGCAGGGAAATTTTGGGTAGCGCCTTCTTTAGTCGCCCCCGCTCCTCGCCAACCTCAATCCCCCGGCGATTCAATTCCTTTATTATCTCTTCAATCTCTGAGGCTTGAATATCACTCGCCAGAAAACTCTCCATCTCTTTGTAGGATATCTTTTTATGCGGGATACTTTTTAAGATTTTATTTACTGTCTCTTTTACTCTTTCCATTAATCACTACCTCCTTTTTTGATACTCAGGTCTTTCTTGACCTCAAAAAACTCCTTTAATTTATCCCAATCTTTTTCGGCCGGCTTTTTCAAGAAGTCGGCCAATACCCTTTTCAGTAAATCCTGAAACTCCTCCCGGCTCGGCAATTTCTCTTCCCGAAAACTAAGGGCGGCGACCAGATTTCTATCCTTTTCATCTTCTAAACAGTCACACAACTCGGAAACGGTAAAATCCTTCTCCGATAAATCGTATAACTGAGTTAAAATCTTATGATAGTCAGGAGGGAAGGCAGCAATCGGCAGGGTCGTCTGGCAAAGTCGGGCATATTCCGGAGAGATGATGATGTAAGAGAGGAGTTTCCTTTCCTTTGTTCCTAATGATATCTTCCGTTCCTCTCCCTTTGTCTTTTGTCTTTCCTTCATATAAAAAATCTCCGGCCGCACGCCCAGAACCTCCGCGGCCTTTTTGATTGATATTTCCCTTAAAACCGGATCAGCGATTTCCTGAATTATCCCCTGGAGATTTTGGATTACCTCGCGTCGCCCAGTAATTGATGAGAGGTCTTTATCCTGAATAGTGAAGTCAATGAAATCTTTTGCCGCGCTTAAAAGATTTAAGAAAGACATCTTTCCCTTTTCCCGGATGAATTTATCCGGGTCATCGCCATCGGGCAGGGTGATAATTAAGGGATTTAATCCAGCTTTTAAGGCAATGGGGATTGCCTTTTTTGTCGCCTCCCTCCCTTGGAGGTCGCCATCAAAGGTAATGTATAAATCCTGGTTATACCTTTTGATTAAAAGCGCCTGAGCAACGGTGAAGGCGGTTCCCAAAGGGGCGAGGCAATTATTTATTCCGGCGGAGGCTAAAGAGAGGAGGTCAAAATAACCTTCAACTAAAATTGGCTTGTTTTCTCTTAACTCTCTCTTCGCTTGATAAAAGCCGTAAAGGTTTTCACCCTTCTTGAAGACCGCGCTTTCCGGTGAGTTTAAGTATTTTGGCTCCACCCCTTCTTCTAAGGTTCTTCCGCCAAAGCCGATAATCTTGCCGCCCGGGGAAAAGATGGGAAACATTAACCTCTGGAAAAAGAAATCTTCCTCAACGCCATCCCTTTCTATACATAGTCCAGCTTTAATTAGAATCTCCTTAGAGAAGCCTTTCTTTTTTGCCTCCTTAAATAAGAGGCGATTACCCGGACTATAACCCAGGCGAAATCTTTTCTGGGTCTCTGGGGTAATACCGCGTGCCTTTAAGTATTGCAAGGGTTTAGGATAATAATAGAGATAGGAAGTGAAGAGTTCCGCGGCAAATTCTAATGCCTCATAAATCCCTCCCCTTTCTTTACTCTCCCTCTCCTCTTCCAATTTAATCCCGGTTCTTTCGGCTAAGATCTTTACCGCCTCCGGGAAGGTTATCTTTTCGTATTTAATGAGAAACGAGAGAGCCGTTCCACCTTCCCCGCAGCCAAAGCAGTGAAAAATTTGCCGCTCCGGATCAACATAGAAAGAAGGATTCTTCTCCAGATGAAAGGGACAGAGTCCGCGGTAGCGTCTCCCCTGTTTTTTGATTGGCACATATTCGCTAATCAGTTCCACAATGTCTATCCCTTCTTTCACCTTTTCGATAATTTCCTTCTTAATCATAATTTAACTTTCTTATCTTAACTTCACAATTGTTACACCGGAACCACCTTCTTCTCTTCTCCCTTCCCGGAATTCGGCAACTCGTTGGTCTTCTTTCAAAAGCTCCCAGATTGCCTGCCGTAAAACCCATTCGCCCTTTCCGTGTCGGATGGTTAATTCCTTTACCCCATAAAAGCCAGCGTCTTCTAAAAACCTCTCTACCTTTTCCAAGGCAAAGACCTTTTCCTCTCCCCGAATATTTAAGCAGGGGTCAAAGTTGATAATCTCTTCCCGATGGTCGTCGCTTTCTTCTGGCACTACCTCTTCAATCTCTAACTCGGCGATTGGTAGTATGACCTTGACTTTTCCGATAAGGAGTTTTGCTTCTCCTTTATCTATTTCTATTACCTGTCCGGATTTTTGGAAGCGCGGAATATAGACCCGTGTCCCCACTTTTATCTCACCCTTATGAGTTACCAACCGTTCTCGCTCACTTTTTATATCTCTCTTTAAGTCTTCAATCAGTTCTTTACCGGCCGCCACCGCCTCTTTTGTCGCCATCATCTCTTTAATCTTTAAGATAACCCGCTCTATCTTCTCCCGATTTTCGGAAAGAAACCGCTCTTTCTCTTTAAGGATTTCCCGTCGTAGGCTCTTTTCCTTTTTGGTCAATTCTTGGATTCTCTGGGAAAGAAGAGAGGTGAGTTCTGTTATCTCCTTATCCTTTTCTGTTAGGTGGCGGTTTAACTCTTCATAGGTCTGGATTTCCTTTTCTAACTTTTTAATCTTCTCTTGTAAGGAGAGGAAATCTTCCCCTAAGAAACGGCGGGCGCGGTCAATTATCTCTTTGGGAAAAGAGATGAGCGAGGCAATCTCTAAGGCGCTTGATTCTCCGGGCAGGCCTAAAATTAACCGATAGGTGGGTCTCTCCTTAAATTCCATACCACCTAATAAAATATCCGGTGCGGTTATATGACTCTTCACATTAGTGAGGTGGGTCGTGATTATGACTATCCCCGCTTTCTGGCGCAATGTCTCAATCAGGGCCAGGGCTAAGGCCGAGCCTTCTTCGGGCGAAGTGGCACTACCAATCTCATCTAAAAGAAAAAGCGAACAGCCAACATTTTCTTTTAGCATCTCTTTGATATTTAAAAGGTGGGAGGTGAATGCTGAGGTCGCCTCTTCTAAACTTTCTTTCTCGCCGATATCGGTGAAGATATTTTGGAAGAAGGGGATGGTTAACCGCTGGGCCGGGGGAAATATCCCACATTGGGCAAGAAGGGCCATTAAGCCAACCGTCTTTAAGAGGCAGGTCTTACCCCCAGCATTCGGTCCGGAGACAATTAGGATTTTCTTATCCGCCATTACTAAATTTAGAGGCACTACCTCTGGTCTAAAAGGAGATTCGCCTTGGGCGGTTTTTTCCTTTAATAAGAGCAGGGGATGTCGGGCGCCTTTGATTTCAAGATAAGGTGCGGCACCTTCGGTAATGAAGGTTGGTTTAACCCCTTCAAAATATCTGCCGAAATCCCGTTTCGCCAATAATAAATCAATCTCACCGACTAAATCAGCGAGGGCGAGGAGGGATTCTTTTCTCTTATAGATTTCTTCGGAGAGTTCCCGCAGTATCTTTCGTTTTTCTTCTTCATATCTCTTTTCCGCCCGGACCAGTTGATTGCCCATCTCAACAATTGAGAGCGGTTCAATAAAGAGGGTATGACCGGTTTCCGATAGGTCGTGGACAATTCCGTCAATCCTTCCTTTCTGGGAGGCCTTTAATGGCAGGCAATATCTTCCGCCCCGGAGAGTAATCTCACCTTCCCGGAAAAGTGGTGAGTTCTTTTTTCTAATCGTCTCCAACTTGCTAATAATCAGCGCGCGCTGGCGGCGGATTTCTTCTCCCAGTTTTTGAAAGATGGGGAATGCCTTTTCTCGGATTGCTCCCTGTTCATCAAGTGTCTCTTTAATTTTCCTTGCTAATTGAGAGAGGTCATCGGGGTTTAATCTCAGCCTTGCCGTTGGGGAGATGATTGCCGGCGGCAATTTTTTTAACTCCTTAACCATTAAAAGAAATGGTTGGATGTCTAATATCAACAAAGGTGATAGAACCTCGCCTTCTTTCAACGACGATAACTCCTCTCTTATATCTTTAATCCCTTGTCCAGAGAAAGAGAAGTCAGCAATCTGCTCCAGGCGGCGAAATTCCCTTTCGGCTTCTTTTTGGGTATTGAAGGGTAATAAGTTTCGGGCCTTTTCTTTCCCGATTGGGGTTTGGGTAAAAGAGGCAAGGATTTCTCGAATTCTTGGAAAGTCAAGACTCAAAAGGTCGCGTTCGCGCATTAAAAGGAAATAGCGGATGAATTTTTAGTTATCTTTTATACCCTTTCTTCTCGTAATCTTCGGAATAATTTTCTTCTCCTTTCCGATTGGATTCGTCTTCGCTTTTCTGACGGTTTTTCATAGAACTCTTTTCTCTTAATATCCTTAATGATTCCAGCCCGCTCTACGACGCGGCGGAATCTTCGGATAAAACTATCAAATGGTTCGCCGGGTTTAACTTGGATCTTATTCAAGTTTTTCACCTCCTCATATTTTTATTTATTGAGTATACCCAATAATTAGGGAAAGGGCACAAAGGGCGGCTGTCCCAGAGGCAAGCCGGCGCTTTCCTAAGGAAAAGGTTAGAATACCCGAGGTCCTTGCCTCTTCTACCTCCGAGGGGGAAAACCCTCCCTCTGGTCCAATAATTAAGAGTATCCTTTTTCCATAATTGGCATTAGCGAAGATATCCTTTAAGTAGCGCGCCTCTTCTCTCTCATAAGCCAGAAGGGCTAAGGAATAATCTCTTACCGAAGAGAGAAGCCCAGAAAAGGGAATTGGGGGGAAGAATTTTGGGAGGAAACTTCCCAGTGCGGTCTTGATACCTCTAATTGCTACCTTCTGGGCGCGCCTCTCTTGGAAATTAGCAACCTGTCTCTCGGTCTTAATCGGGATAAAACCCCGGACACCTAATTCCGTCGCCTTCTCAATCATAAAGTTTAAGTCTCGGCTCTTGATTGGGGCGAATGCCAGATAGATTTCTCTCTTCAATTCCCTCGTCCCTTCCTTGATTTCTAAGATCTCTCCTTCCACAACACCACTTCTCTGATTTATTTTTGTAATCTGCGCCCGATATTCTCTTCCTTCGCCATCGGTCAGGAGGATTTCGTCACCAATTTGGTTGCGCATCACCCGAAAACAGTGTCGCGCCTCATCCCCCTGGAGGAGAAACCTCCTCCCTTGAATATCCTGGCTTTGGGCGAAATACATCTCCCCGCTTCTTTGTGCCGTAGTTGCCTTTCTCTCCATTATTCCTTCGGCCTGGTTGGCGGTGGTGGTGGGGCGGTAATCTTTGCCAGTTCGCGCAAGAGTTCTCTTTCTCTCTCAGTAATCTTCCTTGGGATATGAATCTTTACCTGAACGATTAAATCTCCTTTTTTACCATCCAGTCCTTTAATACCCATTCCTTTAAGGCGGATATTTTCTCCCTGGGTAATTCCTGGTGGAATCTCCACTCTCTTTTTGCCGTCCAGAGTTGGCACTTCAATCTCGCCACCTAATATCGCCATTGCATAAGAAATGGCCAGTTCGGTAATTAAATCGTTTCCTTTCCGGATGAATAGTGGGTGTTCCTTTTCTTTTACCTCAACGATGATATCGCCTTTACCCGCGGGGCCATAATGACCTTCCCCGGGAAGGGTTAAGAAGTGATTGGTTGAAATCCCGGCTGGTATTTTTATCCTCACCCGTTTCTGTGATTTAACCCTTCCCGCACCGGAACACTTCTCACAGACATCCTTTGTCACCCTTCCTGTGCCACCACATTCTGGACAGGTATAGACCTGGATGAAAGAGCCGAATATACTTCGTGATTGTTCCCGCACTTCGCCTCTTCCCCGACAATGTGGGCAAGTGATGGTGCCTTTACCGCCTTTACCCTGACAGGTCTCGCATCTCTCATACCGACTAAGGACCACATCCAATTCTTTGCCGCGAGCAATCTCTTCCAAGGTAAGCGAGAGAGAGATCCGGATATTGCCCCCGGTTTCTTTTCTTTTCCCCTTCTTCTCAAAGAAGTCAAAGATACTGCCACCGCTTCTTAAATTTGAGAATAAATCTTCAAAATCGAAGTCGCCAAAGATATCGCGGAAGACATCGGCATGAGTGAAGTCTTGCCACTGGAAGCCTCCCGGGCTAAACTTTTGGGAGACCCCTTCGTGTCCATATAAATCATAGAGTTTCCGCTTTTCTTTATCCACCAGGACCTCGTAGGCCTCGGAGACCTCCTTGAACTTTTCTTCCGCCTCCTTCCGATTTTGGGGGTTCATATCCGGGTGGTATTTCTTAGCCAGCGTATAGTATGCCTTTTTGATTTCTTCTTCGGTAGCGTCGCGCCGGACCCCTAAGAGTTCGTAATAGTCCTTCTTCATTTTTCCGCATTCAGCATTTGGCATTCTCCATTTTCACCGCTTTAATTGGATTCGTCATAGACTTGATAATCAGCCTTTTCTTCCTTCTTTTCCTCTTTTTTCCCCTCGGGCTTTTCTTTTGCCTCCTGGTCTTTTTTATACATCGCCTCGCCTAATTTCATCGCTGCCTTCTGCAGTTCTTCAATCCCCTGTTCAATCTTATCCTTATCATCTTCCCGTAGTCTTTCCTTCAATTCCTTAATCTTCTCTTCAATATTTCTTCTTATCTCTTCGGAGACATTTGCCCCGTATTCTTTAAGATTACGTTCAATGTGGTAAATGAGGGTATCGGCTTTATTTCGCGCCTCAGCCAAATCCCGTCGTTTGGCGTCTTCGGTTCGATGGATCTCTGCTTCTCGAATCATCCGTTCAATATCTTCCTTAGTGAGTCCGGAGGATGGGATAATCCGCATACTCTGTTCTTTCTTGGTTCCTAAGTCTTTGGCGGTAACAAAGAGGATACCGTCCGCGTCAATATTGAATTCAACTTCAATCTGGGGGACCCCGCGTGGTGCTGGTGGGATGCCATAGAGTTCAAATCTTCCCAGGCTTTTATTATCTTGGGCCATTGGCCGCTCGCCTTGCAGGACATGGATTGTCACCTCGGTCTGACCATCAGCGGCGGTGGTGAAAATCTGGCTCTTTCTGGTGGGGATTGTCGTATTCCTCTCAATAATCCGGGTAAAGACACCGCCTAGGGTTTCAATCCCTAAGGAGAGGGGGGTAACATCTAAAAGGACGACATCTTTCACTTCGCCGGAGAGAACCGCTCCCTGAATTGCCGCGCCCAGGGCGACGACTTCATCGGGATTTATACCCTTATGTGGCTCCCGACCGAAGAAATTCCGCACAACCTCCTGCACTCGGGGCATCCGGGTCTGGCCACCAACTAGGATTACCTCATCAATATCCTCTGGTCGCAATTTGGCATCCTCCAGTGCCTGCTTCACTGGACCAATCGTCATTTGGATTAGGTCTTCAACCATCGCCTCCAGGTGGGCTCGGGTTAACTTCAGTTCTAAGTGAATTGGACCTTTCTCGTCCGAGTAAATAAAAGGTAGACTAATCGTCGTCTCCAATTTAGTTGATAGTTCCCTCTTAGCCTTTTCCGCGGCTTCCCGAATTCTCTGTAAGGCGGTCTTATCCCTTCCTAAGTCTACCCCCTTCTCTCTTTTTGCCTCTTCTAAGATCCATTTGGTAATCCTTTCGTCAAAGTCATCGCCGCCCAGATGGGTATTCCCATTAGTTGAGATGACCCCAAAAGTTCCCTTCTCATAGCCAATCTCTAAGATTGAAATATCAAAGGTTCCGCCACCCAGGTCATAAACGGCAATCTTCTTTGGTTTCCCTTCACCTAAACCATAAGCCAGTGATGCCGCGGTTGGCTCATTTATAATCCGCAAGACATCTAAGCCGGCGATCTTACCGGCATCTTTGGTCGCCTGGCGCTGGGCATCATTGAAATAGGCGGGAACGGTAATTACTGCCTTGTCAACCTTTTCCCCTAAATAAGTCTCGGCCGCTTTCTTTAGATATTCAAGAATCATTGCCGAAATCTGAGGGGGTGAATATTTTACTCCGTCCACCTCTACCCAGGCATCGCCATTCTCCGCTGGAACGACCTTATAGGGGACTAGCTTTATCTCCTCAGTTACCTCAGAATACTTCCGCCCCATAAACCGCTTTATTGAAAAAATTGTCCTTTCCGGATTGATTATTGCCTGCCTTTTCGCCAAGGTGCCAACTAACCGCTCCTTACCAAAGGCAACGACCGAGGGTGTAATCCTTTCTCCCTCTGGGTTATGGATAATTATTGGTTTCTCTCCCTCCATAACAGCCACTGCGGAAAAGGTTGTTCCCAAATCAATGCCAATAATCTTCTTAGCCATAAATCCTCCTAATATCTATATTAGAATTTCCCCCAAGCCAGTGTCCAGGACCGGCTGCGTCGTGGAGGAAATCCCTATTATATTAGACTCCATATCTTCGGAAATCGCTTCATTAATAACGCCAAACGCAAGATTTGGGTTTTGAAATTTGATTTCCTCCTAATCTTTCTCCCCCCTACTCACAATTACCCGTGCCGGTCTAATTAACTTCCCCCGGAAGGAATAGCCTTTTGCCAGTTCTTCAACCACGATAAGTGGTTTTTCCTCTCCTTCCGGGGAATCTTGGGTAGTAGACTTACCGTCCTCTTGGGCGGTGGTTCCACAGGCGTCGGCTAATTTTGGGTCAAATTCTTTACCGAGGAGAGAAAATTCTTCTAGCCCATAATCTTTCAATGCCTTTTTCAATTGTTCGTAAATCAGTCTTGTGCCTTCTAATAAAGACCATAATTTGCTTAACTCTTGATTTTTGTCCCCTATTTCTTTTTTGTTTTTTTCTGCCTCGATTTCCCTTAGGGCTTTTTCTACATCATCTAAAATTGGCACCAATCTTTTTAATAAAGGTAGCGATGAAAGGGAGGCAAGTTCTTGATTTTCTCTCTCTTTCCGAAGGGAATAGTTCTTAAAGTCAGAGAGTAGTTCAAGGTAGGCTTCCTTTAATCGGGAAACCGGTCCTTTTCTTAAAGATTCCTTTACCATATAATTATATATAGATAAAAAAAATACCTGGTTTGTCAAGATGTAATTTTAACGAGCAACTTCCGTGCCAAAATTAGTCGGCAAACCAATGGAGGTCTAATAGCCATAACTTAATATGCCAAAACCAAATTTTTGTCCCTTTTTGGATTAAAATTCTGTGAAACACTTTGCGCCGATTTTTACTCTATATTTAGATATGGGAAAAAGACTAACTTTATTAAGTATAGTTAAATCAATAACTTATATTTTTAGCAATTTATTTTGGGAGGTAAAAATGAAAGGATTAAACTGATACCTAAGCCGTAAAGCGTGAAGCGTAAAACGTATTTACCAATTCGCACATGAGGGATTTTTCTTTATAAAG
>CAYRLZ010000066.1:0-2586 GCA_964425275.1 uncultured bacterium
TTCCCATAGGACTAAGAATAGGACTTTCTATAGGAGAGAGAATAGCATCCTTAGTAGCACCCCCAATAGGACGGAGAATAGCATCCCCAATAGGAAGGAGAATAGAACACTCAATAGAAAAGAGAATAGGATTACCAATAGGTAAGAGAATAGAATACCGAATAGGCAAGGGTTTAGAACCAAGAATAGAACATAGAATAGGGCTTTTAATACCATACCCAATAGCACCCCCTGTAGCGCTCCCCCTTGAAAAAAGAAAAATCCCCGGGGGTGCGAATTGGTAAATACGCTTTACGCCTTACGCTCTACGCTTTACGCGTTAGGTATCAATTCAATCCTTTCATTTTTACCTCCCGGTATAAATTGTCCAAAAATATAAGTTATTGATTTAACTATACTTAATAAAATCAGTCTCTTTCTCATATCTAAATATAGAGTAAAAATCGGCTCAAAGTGTTTCTCTAAATTTTAATTGCCAAAGGGACGAAAATTCGGTTTTGGCATAAATTTTGTTAATTAAATCAGTTCAAACTTCTGGCACCGGGAATTCGCTAACCATAGTGGTCAATTTGGGAGGCTTTATCATTGTAAAAAATAGACCTCTAAGGCAAAATCTTGACTTATAGAGAATAAAGAGTAAAATCAACTAATGCGAAAGCAGTTAGAGAAGGTATTAAATTCCTACCTTAATGAGATTTACAAAATATTCACCAGCGGTAATTTTTCCGAAGGTAGTTTCTATCCGATATTAAAAGAATTGATTGATGCCTGGACGAAATCTAAGGAGAGTTGCGCCGGTGTTATTTGCCTACCCAAAAAGACTGAAACCGGAATAATCCCTGATTTCTTAATCCGCAAGAAAGGCGCGATAATCGGATATATTGAGGCGAAGGCGCCGGAGACAAATCTTGATTCAATTGAAGATACCGAGCAATTAAAAAGGTATCGGGAATCCCTGCCCAATCTCATCTTAACCAATTTCTTGGAATTCCGATTATACCGCAATAATCAGAGAATAGCAAAGACCGCCATCGGTCGCCAATTCACCTTAAAGGATTTAAAGTGCGTCCCTACCGCCGAAAATATTGGTGCCTTTTTAGAACTCTTGGAGAATTTCTTTGCCTTCTCCTTACCGGAGATAAAGACCTCTTCCCAACTTTCCGAGGAGTTAGCGAAAAAGACCCGATACCTTAACTACATTCTACTTGATGAATTAAAAAGGGAGAATGGTGAGATAATAAAATTTTACCAGGCATTTCGGGAAGAATTATTAGAGACTTTAACGAAAGAGCGGTTTGCCGATTTATATGCCCAGACAATCACCTATGGTCTATTTTCTGCAAGGATGACAACCCAAAATAACTTTACGAAGGAGACCGCCTGGAGGTCTATTCCGGAAAGTTTACCACTCCTTCGGGAAATCTTCTATTCCTTTACCGGACCAAACTTTCCGGAGTCCTTATCCTGGGCGGTTGATGAGATTTTTCAGATTCTGCAAAAAGCCGATGTAAATTTTGTCCTGAAAGAATTCAAGACGACAAAATGGGAAGACGACCCGGTCATTCATTTCTACGAAACCTTCCTTTCGGTATATAATCCAGAAGAGAGGGAAAGGCTTGGCGTCTATTATACACCTTTGCCGGTTGTTTCTTATATTGTGCGGTCAATTAATGAAATCTTAAAAGAGAAATTTCATAAAGAAGAAGGTTTAGCAACCCAAGACATTACCCTTTTAGACCCAGCAGCCGGAACCCTAACCTTTGTCGTTCAGGCGATAAAACAAGTTGAGAAGGAATTGAAAGAGAGAAGAAAGGAAGGGTTATTAAGGTCTTATATTGAGGAGCATATCCTAAAAAACTTTTACGCCTTTGAGATTTTAGTTGCCCCTTACACCATTGGTCATTTTAAGGTGGCGATGGTTTTCGAGGAGATGGGCTATAAGTTGCCAAAGGATAAAAGATTCCAATTCTATCTGACCAATACCTTAGAGATGAAGGAGCCGAAGAAGTTAACAATCCTCACTACCCTCACCAAAGAAGGAGAGGAGGCGAAGAGGGTAAAAGAGAAGATTCCGATTTTAGTAGTGCTTGGTAATCCGCCTTATTCGGTCAGTTCCGAAAATAAATCGGAGTTTATTGAGCAGTTAATGAATGATTATAAAGAAGATGTGCGGGACGAAAGAAATATACAACCCCTTTCGGATGATTATATAAAGTTTATTCGTTTCGCCCACTGGAAAATCACCCAAGCGGGAAAAGGAATCGTCGGAATTATTACTAATAACTCTTATCTCTCCGGTATAATCCATCGGGGAATGAGGAGAAAACTATTGGAGACCTTTGATGAGATTTATATCCTAAATCTACACGGCTCATCAAGAATTGGCGAGAAAACTCCCGAAGGTGGAAAGGATGAAAATGTCTTTGACATCCAACAGGGCGTTGTCATTGCCCTATACACAAAACTACCTGAACCAAAGAAAGAGAAAAAGGTATTTTATGCGGATTTGTGGGGATTAAGGGAAGAGAAATATAAATACTTATTTAAGAACAATGTTAAATCAACTAAGTGGCAAAGGCTTAAACC
>CAYRLZ010000067.1:0-33686 GCA_964425275.1 uncultured bacterium
TAATAGCCATAGATTACTCCTTTTTGGGAGATTATAGGATTTTAAGAAGCTTTTCAAGTCCCGGATCCAAAAGATCTCTCTAGGGTAGATACCATGTCTTGAAACAGTACGAAAAAAAACCGGGGTTGACATCTCTTCTCTTTGCGGTAAAATTTGGGTGTGGACTTGCATCCGATTTGCCTGAGGAGGACTTATGATTTTACTTTTCGCGATGCTTTTTACCATTGGCGAGCCGAAGTCTTTATTACCCCATCTTATACCAATAGATAAGAAGGGGATAGAGACTACCCAAGATGGCTATCGCCAACTTAATGGCTTTGCCCTTCAACCCTACCGGTTAAAATTCTCCTTTTATATTGAGAACTTACCTAAAGAATGTGGCGACTTATTAAAGATCCGCGTTAAAGGTGAGAATAAACCTCTCCGCTTCCGAATTTTAATCAAAAGAGAAGATGGTTATTACTACCACCAAATCTGGGAAAAGAAAATCACTAAAAATGAGCAAACCCTCACTTTTTACCTAAAAGGAGGGGAAAGGATTTACAGCGACGCCTACCCCTATTCCTTGGTGCCCGATAAAAAACCCGACCTCTTCCTATTTATTGAGAATGTCTCTAAGGGGAAATTTTCACTTTGCCTTGAGAAATTAATCTTGGAGGAAAGATGAGCAAAATCAAATGTCCTTCCCTATTTTTTATATTTTATATCTCTTTAATTTTTCTCTATTCCCTAATTTATGCTGACCCACCATTTATTCCCAATATCCGAGCGGTAAATTCCGCCGATACGATAAATGAAGGTGAATCCTGTCTTGCCCTGTTTGGTAATAATCTCTATGTGATATGCAATGTAAATGAGCGGAATCGCATTCCAATCATTCCATTTGGTAAATCAACAAATCAGGGGCTTTCTTGGTTTCCCACCTTTCCTTTTCGGGACAACTCAGTAGGTATTACCTGGCATACCGACCCGGTTCTTTTAACCGATAGTTTAGGTTATCTCCATATGTTTATCCAGTATTCAACCACGGTTATCCGGCATTATCTATCTACGGATAGCGGAAATACTTGGTCGGAGACAAGCGAGGTCTCGGACCGCTCAACCGGCGGTGATGTTGATAAACCCTGGTTTGTCTATTATCGGGGAAATATCTATGGCTGTTGGCAGGAATTTGGTGGCAGTGCCTCAGGGATTCGTTTCGTTAAGTCAACCGATGGCGGGAGAACCTGGATAAGGAGCCGCGCCGACCCGTCAAGAACCGGAATAACTGCCCTTTGCGTTGATAAATCAGGGAGGCTCTATTTAGCCAATGTCTCCGGTTCCAGCCTCTACTTCCAAAAGTCAACCGATGGCGGGAATACCTGGACCTCACCGCGGTATCTCTCTAATGTCTCCTATTCCTCCGGTTATGGAGATAGGGCGCCACTGCCTTCAATTGCCGCCAAAGACGACGGCACAATCTTACTCATCTGGGTTGACAGCCGTTCTGGAAACTGGGACATACTGGCTAAAAGGTCAACGGACAGAGGGGAAAATTGGAGCGCTACCTTCATCCTCAATGATTCAACCGCTGGCGGGCAGTGCAAGGGATGGGCAACAACTGACCCCTACGATAACTTTCACATCCTCTACTATCACACCCCTTCCTGGCCAACCTCTGCCTCAAGTAGATGGTCAGTTCGCTATACCTATTCCACGGATGGCGGAAATACCTTTGCCCCGAGTATCAGGATTACCGATACCACCTTCACCTCACCGGTAAGTTTCTTGGGTGAATACCATATACTCGTTACCGATAGCCATAAGGTTTATGCGGTCTGGACCGATGGCCGGGATGGTAACCTAAACCTCTATTTCTCCTCGGCCGATTTAAGCCAATTGGGAATAATTGAAAGCGAGGCAAGACCGATATCCTTGAATTACCAACCCTTACCTACCTTTATCCGAAACGGCGAGATAGAATTAAAAAGAAACGATTTCTTAAAAGGAGGGGTAGCGGAAATCTTTGATGCCACCGGCCGGATGATAAAAGAGGTCCCCTTAATCGGAAATAGAATTAAAATCCGTGGACTTCCTAAGGGAAGCCTCCTTTTCCTGCGTCTTAAGAGATTAGGAATCCACCGTGGCGGAAAGGTCCTTAAGGTAATAAACCTTTAATCCGCGACCGATTGTTTGAAAAACAATGGCGGGAAGTATAAAAGAAAACCTAAGAATTATAAGAGATAAAATAGCCGAGATATGTGCCAAAAAGGGCATAAAGGAAGAGATAGAGATTGTTGCGGTTACCAAGGGAATCCCCACGGAGAAGATAAGAGAGGTATTCACCGAAGGGATTAAGATAATTGGCGAAAATCGTGTTCAAGAGGCCGAGAAGAAATACCGGGAGATTGGCAATATCTTTGAGTGGCATATGGTCGGTCATCTCCAAACGAATAAAGTGAAAAGGGCATTGAATTTCTTTGAAGTAATCCAGAGCGTTGACTCTTTACATCTCGCGCAAGAGATTGATAAAAGGGCAAAAGAGATGAATAAGATAATCCCGGTCTTAATTGAGGTCAACACCTCAGGCGAAGAGACAAAATTTGGGGTGAAGCCGACTCAACTCTTTAACCTTATCGAAAATATCCTCCCCCTAAAAAATATAAGACTTATTGGTCTTATGACTTTGGGTCCCGGTTTAGCGGTTCAGGACCCGGAGAAGTCCCGCCCCTGCTTCCGTCAATTGTTTGAATTAAGAGAAAAGGTTAAGAATAAATTCTCTCTTCCGAATTCTCTCTTCCGCGGCCGCGCCAGGGAGCGGAGCGACCTAATTCTCTCAATGGGTATGTCTTCGGACTATGAGGTGGCGATTGAGGAAGGCGCAAATATGATAAGAATTGGAACGGCCATCTTCGGAAGAAGAGAAGAAGACCAGTAATGAAAAACAACCGCTATCTCCCTTAAATGGACAAAGAGAGATTTGAAGAGATAGTCTTAGAGGCATTAAAAGATATCCCGCCCTTCTTTCAAAAGAAGATGGAGAATGTTGAGATAGTGATTGAAGATTATGCCCCACCCACTCTCCGGGATAGACTAAAAGTCCATCCCTATGCCCTCTTTGGCTTATACGAAGGCGTCCCACTGCGTTGGCGGGGAAGTTTTTACGGCAATGTCCTGCCCGATAAGATAACCATCTTCCAAAGACCAATCGAGGAATATTGCCAAACCGAAGATGAGATAAAAGAGATGGTCAAGAAGGTTGTGATGCACGAGATTGGTCATTACTTCGGCTTAGGTGAAAAGGAATTAAGGGATTTAGGATTGTAATCAAACCAAACCGGTCCCGGAAGTCTCTTGACTTCTTCTCGTAATTCGGGTAATATCATTTATGGCCAAAAAGGCTAAGAAGGAAATAAGGGAAGAAAAGAAAAGAGCAAAGGAAGGACGGCGATTGCCCAATGTCTCCTTCACCAAAAAGAATTATCTCCTTCTTATTCTGGCCATCATGGTCATCGCGGCCGGATTCATCACCCTATCTTTGGGCTCAATTACCCTTGCCCCGATTTTATTGGTGGTTGGCTATTGCGTCTTGGTCCCCCTTGCCTTGCTCATAAAATGAAGAAAGGCATCACACCGAAAGGTAAAGCAAGTTCTGAGAAGTTACTCCTCTCACCTTCCCAGGTCCTAAAAAAATTAAAGGAATTAGCCAAGGAGATTATAAAAAGAGAAGGAACGGAAAGTCTTGTCCTCATCGGAATAAAAAGAAGAGGCGACATTCTGGCGCAGCGGCTCGCCACAATAATGGAAAAGATGACCGATAAGAAAATCCCGGTCGGTGCCATCTGTATCACCTTCTATCGGGATGACCTTGACCTAATCGCCGAGGCACCAGTTATCCGAGGAAGTGAAATTATCTTCCCCTTAGAAGGTAAAACGGTTGTTATCGTTGACGATGTCATCTTTACCGGTCGGACAATCCGTGCCGCCCTGCAGGAGATCTTAGATTACGGTCGCCCGAAGAAGATAAGGCTGGCGGTATTGGTTGACCGAGGAAATCGGGAGGTGCCAATTCAACCCGACTACTATGGAATTAAAGTCAAGGCAAAGAAAGAAGATATTGTTGATATTCTCTTAAAAGAAGAAGATGGAAGAGAAGGGGTTTTCCAAAGGTCTCGCCCGTAAAGACCTCCTCAGTATTGAACAACTCACCACCGAAGAAATCTGGACGATTTTAAGAACCGCCCGTAGTTTCCGGGAGGTCCTGGAAAGACCAATCCCCATCGTCCCTTCTTTAAGAGGCAAGACGATAGTCGGTCTTTTCTTTGAACCTTCCACCCGCACCGCGCTTTCCTTTGCCTTAGCGACCAAGCGGCTCTCCGGTGATTATCAGTCATTCTCCTTAAGCAGTTCTTCGGTGGCGAAGGGTGAGACGGTTCTGGATACACTCAAAAATATTGAGGCGATGCGGATTGATGGAGTAGTGATTCGCCACCCCAACCCGGGGATTGGGCATTTTTTAGCCAAAAGACTTACCTGCTTTGTTATCAATGCCGGTGATGGCGCTCATGAACACCCAACCCAGGCCCTACTTGATATCTATACCGCCTGGGAAAAGAATAACTACAAGACACTGGAAAAGAAGAAGGTCTTAATCATTGGCGATATCTTAAACTCCCGAGTTGCCCGTTCCGATATCTACGGCTTTTCCAAACTCGGGGCCGAGGTCGCCTTAGCCGGTCCGCCACCACTCCTGCCACCAGAAGCAAAAACCTTAGGGGTAAAGATTTACTACCAGATAGATGACATACTGCCCGAATTTGATATAATAATTGCCTTACGAATTCAATCAGAAAGGGAAAAAGGGCTGTCTCCTATCCCTAATTTAAGAGAATACCGCAAGCATTATGGTATAACCCGAGAGCGACTGAAAAGAATCCGAGATGATACATTGCTATTTCATCCCGGTCCGGTAAATTGGGGAGTGGAATTGGATTTTGAAGTGAGCAAAGATATTCGGAGCACAATCCTTGGACAGGTGAAGAATGGCGTGGCGGTAAGGATGGCGGTATTACTCTTATTAGCAAAAGGAGATGAGATTTAGTCGTATGAAAAAGTTTAACCTCCGGGAAATATCTTCCCTACTCTTAAAAGATGGGCAGGTCTTTGACTTAGAAAAGGAGAGCTCAAAGAAGGCAACCATTTTTGTGAAGGAGGGCAAGATTATCAAGCCGGAGAAGAGAAGACCGGCGGAGGTCCTTTCTCTTGCCGGCAAATATATCCTGCCCGGGTTTATTGACCTCCATTGCCATCTCCGGGAACCGGGGAGAGAAGATGAAGAGACGATTGAAACCGGAACCCTCTCTGCCCTGAAAGGCGGATTCGTAAAAATCGCCTGTATGCCTAATACCGACCCACCGCTCGATAATCAAGGGCTTGTGAAATTAGTTCTTGAGAAGGGCAAAAATGCCGGTAATGCCCAAGTTTTACCCATCGGTTGTGCGACAAAAGAGAGGAAGGGTGAAGTGATGGCACCGCTGGGCGAGTTAGTAGACGCCGGTGTCGTTGCCGTCTCGGACGATGGCGACCCAATAAGAAACCCCAAGATGATGCGAAACCTGTTAGAATGGACAAAGGTCTTTGACATACCGGTGATTGACCACTGCGAGGATAAAGACCTGACCGCGGATGCGGTAATGAATGAGTCGGCAGTATCTTTTAAGTTAGGATTAAAAGGTGCACCGGACATTGCCGAATCTTTATTTGTCTATCGCGACCTCATACTTGCCGAGCGGACCGGGGGAAAACTCCATCTGGCCCATATCACAACCGAGCGCTCCTGTGAAATCCTAGCCTGGGCAAAGGATAAGGGCATAGAATTCTCGGCTGAGACCTGCCCCCATTATTTTACCCTGACTGATGAGATGGTAGAGACCTTTGACCCGAATTATAAAGTTAACCCACCTTTAAGGACAAAGCGGGATGTTGAGGCAGTGAAGGAGGCACTGAGTAAAGGACTGATTGATTGTATAACTACTGACCATGCCCCCCATCTTGGGCAAGAGAAGGAGAGTGATTTTGCCTCAGCGCCCGCTGGCATAATTGGCTTTGAGACCGCCTTCTCTCTATCTTATGAAGAATTAGTTTTGAAGGGTTATTTATCACTACCTCAATTGGTCAAGAAGTTCACCATAAACCCGGCAAAGGTCTTAGGCATTAAGTGCCATTCGCTTGCTTTTGGTGAGGAGGCAAATTTAGTTATCTTCAATCCCAAAAGGGAATGGGTTTATACCGAGGAAGAGATACTCTCCCAATCAAAGAATTCGCCCTTCATCGGGCGGAGATTAAAAGGTAAGATTGAAGCGGTCATCATCGGTAAGAAATTATTTGAGTTTTAATTTTAGCGTTTATTACCCCGATTAAGTTTTTAGCCCTCCCCTCCTCGCAATTTCTTAATCTTCTTCCAGACAATTGACTTCGCTTGATACTCCGGATAGGTTTCATAAATATATTCTAAGAGTTTAATTAAAGGATACCGAGCATATTTTGTCTTTATCTCTTCAATTGACCGCATTATTTTTTTATCCAGGGCATTTGCCCCTTTAATCAATCCCTTGGCCAGTTTAATTCCTTTATTGGTCAGCCGATACTCAATATTCCAGCCGTGCTCCTCAAAGAGGTCGCTGATTTCTTTCTCCAGGGGCGGTGCCTTCAACCTCCGCACCTTCACCTTCTCAACCTTTCCCTCTTTTCTTAGATTCTCCAAATCCTCATATAACTCCGGGGCAAAAGGACCGAACTTATGGAGAGCGAACTCATAGTAATCCTTCACATACCGATTTAGCCCCTTTTCCCGCATCAAAAGGAAGAGATATTTCATAATCCGTGTGATACACCTTATCCCTCTTCTCGGCGGTCCGTAAAGCAAGAGAATTAAGAAGTCAGTTCTCCGCTCAAAGGCGATAACCTTCTCTTCCGCTTCCCTGGCTGCCTTTATCTCCTCTAATCTCTTTTTAATTCTCTGCCAGACTCTTTTGCTTCTCTCCTCGGGCAAATGCCCAAGAGAGAATGCCTTATGTAATTCAATAGAGAAGAGTAACCGGGGACGTAATTCCGAGGCGATATCCGGGTATTTCTTTAAGAAACCTTCAACTAACTCTTCATCCTTAACCCTTCCCCATTCCTTGCGGTAAAGTTTATCAAACTCCTCCACACAAAATGCCAGTCTTTCTTCTTTATTCTTCCATTTCATCTTTTCCTCCTAACTCTTTAGTCAAAATCTCCCGGAGTTTCTCCCTTGCCCTATGGAGTAGCAACCTCACCGCCTGATGACTCCTCCTTAATTTCTTGGCAACCTCCTTTGCCGAATACCCATAATCATAAAAGAGCAAAAGAACCTCCTGGTAATCTTTGGGTAGTTTCTCCCGGGCTCTGGTCAGCCTTAGCCGATTTTCATCCATACCGGTATCCGGATTCAAGTCAACCAGCATCTCCTCTGGTATCTCATCAATCCGGGAGAATTTTCTCTCCCCATCTCTTAACATTAAACTGATAACACTCCGGGCAGTGAGTGCCAACCAGTTTTTTAGCGAACCACCCCGGATTGTTGGCAAAAAATTCATAAATCGTTCAAAGGTCTGGGCGACGACCTCCTCGGCGTCATCCGGATTCTTAAAAACCTTTAACCCATAATAATAAATCATATCCCGATACTTCTGATAAATTTGAGCAATTGCCTCTTCATCATACTCCTTTGCCCTGGCCAGAATCTCAGCCTCTGGTGATTTCTCTTCCATCGGTATTAGGTCTGCTTCCTCATTTTTTTAAACTTTAAGGGAAATACTACCTTTTGGCAATCTCCACACCAAAAACCTTATACCAGAAACCAGGGGTTGTCAAGTCCCCATCCAATAGGACTCTTTATAGGAAAGATAATAGCACCACCAATAGCATACCGAATAGCATCCCCAATAGGGCGGAGAATAGAACTCCCAATAGGTAAGAGAATAGAACCTTCAATAGGATAGAAAATAGGATTACCAATAGGGGAGAGAATAGGATACCGAATAGAATTCCCAATAGGCAAAAGAATAGGGTATAGAATAGGGCATTTAATACCATCCCGAATAGCACCCCCTGTAGCACTCCCCCCTGCAAAAAGAAAAATCCCCTTCCGTGCGAATTAGTAAATACGGTTTACGTTTAACGCTCTACGGTTTACGGATTAGGTGTCAGTTTAATCCTTTCATTTTTCCCTCCCAAGTATAAGTTATTGATTTAACTTCACTTAATAAAATTAGTCTCTCTTCCATATCTAAATATAGAGTAAAAATCCGTTCAAAGTGTTTCACGGAATTTTAATTTCGAAAAGAAAAAAATGTTGTCTTGGCATAAATTTTGCCAATTATATCCATTGTCTAAGATTCGTTTGTCTCGGATTTAGGATTCTTGTCGTTATTAAATGACCTTTGCCTCTTCCCGTAAAAGGCGCACCATTTCCTTAACTTGTGTCTCCGGTTCGCCTTCAATTATCTTCCCAGGCTTCCTCGGTGGTGGAAGATAGGTTTTTATCGTTTCAATATAAGGAGGGAAATCTTTGTCAATACCCAAATCTTCTGATTTAAGGGTCGGAATCTCTCTCTTGCCGGCTAACATCAAAAGCCTTAATGTTGGATAACGGGGTTCATTTAATCCCTTCTCACAGGTGAAGATGGCGGGCAATTCGGTCTCACAAATTTCCTTGCCACCTTCTATTTCCCTCTGGCATTCGGCTTTTGGAGGACTTATTTTTAGAGCGGTGATACCGGAGATACAGGGGATATTTAGAAAATAGGAAAGAACCAAAGGAAAACTACCTAAGTAATAATCAATCCCCATCTTGCCGGTGAGGATTAAATCAAAGGGATTTTTCTTCAAATAGGCAGAGGCGAGATAAGCCTTCTTTAGGACATTATATTCCTCACCCTCAATTAAGATATGAAGGGCATTATCTACTCCCATCCCAAAAGCAGTCTTTAAGGAAGATTTTACCCTCTCTTCGCCCAAGGTTATCGCTGTTACATCTCCGCCTAATTTTTCTTTAATTCTTAAGGCCTCTTCTAAGGCGTATTCGTCATAAGGGTTTATCACCCATTCAATATTATTTAAGGCAACATCCCTGCCTTCGGGCGACACCCCAATCTTACTTTCGGTATGGGGGACCTGTTTGACGAAGACCACAATCTTCATAAAAAGTGGTTGAGTATCTTTTAATTACTGAAGGGTCAGGCAGTATCATCTGCCCGACCCTGATAAACTAGTTAAGGGACATTTATCGTGGCTGTAACCGTTACACTTGCCCCTTCGTAGGTAGTAACGGCGGTAATCGTATAGTTACCACTGGGCATTGGACCGTTGTTATAAGCCCACCATTCCGAGCGATATTCGGTATTAGCAGTCTTGGAACCGTTCTGGTCCGGGTCCGAAGCCTGAATACCCCCCGGACCGGTGAATGACCAAGAAGTAACGACGCAGTCATCGTTGAATTTATAAATGAATGAAAGGAAGCCATTGGCATCGCGTTCGGTGCGCACGGTCATTAAGAGTTCTTTGTAGATATACATTACAATTTCGCCGACATCGGTCATCTTCCCTTCGGTGACGGTTATCTGAGTGCCGCCGTAACCCGGTTTATACTTTCCGCCGTGGACACCAACGATATCCAGGTGGTCAACCTTACCGTTACCATTCAGGTCTTTCCAGGCTAAGAGATAGTAATACTGAGGCAGGACATCCTCAAATTCAAACTTGGATTTAGTCTGGTCAACCCCGGTAGCATCGGAGGCAACTTCCTTTACAGGATTCCCGGTTAAATCGGAACTGACAAATAACTGAACCCGTGAGTTCCGCACGTCACCCGCCTGACCGGTCTGAAGGATGAGGGTTCCTTTTATCCCGGTTATCTTTTTCGGACAGGATAATGTGAAAGCCATTAAGGTAACACACAATATAACAAACAGCCTTCGGTAAGTCATCGCTCCTCCTTATTTAATATATTTTAATACATCTTTACAAAACAATCATTTTAATCTAATCTTCTGAAAAAGTCAACTATGTTATTCTTTTCGCTACCCCTCTTGTGAAAGAGAAGAAGTTTGGTTATAATTGGCTATGAAGTTCTTCTGCGATATAATGCTCGGGAAATTAGCCAAATATCTGAGGATTTTAGGCTTTGACACCCGGTATGAGAAGAAAATCTCCGAGCAAGAATTACTCTTAATCGCTCAGCAGGAGACAAGAGTTATCCTTACCCGAACCAATCGGTTGCGGAACAAAAAGGAGATAATATTCTTAGACACCGACGAGCCAAAGGAGCAATTGAAAATCGTCCTTAAAAAACTTGGCCTTGGAAATAGAATAAGACCGTTCAGTCGCTGTCTCGTCTGCAATGAAGAACTGATAAAGTTAGACCGGGATGCGGTCAAAGATAAAGTCCCTTATTTTACCTTTCGCACCCAGAACCTTTTTGCCCAATGCCCGGTCTGTCAGAGGATATATTGGCCCGGAAGCCATCTGGCCAATATGAAAAAATTCCTCGCATCAATTGGACTATAATCGGTTTCTTAAACCGGTAGCCGGATGTCCGGTGGTCGGAAATAGAAAGGGACCAATTCGGCGATATCATCTCTTTCTCCCCGAAGAATCGCCTCTTTTGCCAGAGAAGCGATAACCAAAGGAGATGGTGAATAGATTTGAACAACCTTCTTACCCTTAAAGACCTCCGGATAGGCGTCTAACCCCGAACCCAAAAATATCCCATCCTGGTATAATGAGATTACCTCTTGGGGAGAGATAATGACGGGCTGAGAAATCATTTCCCGATTTTTATAGACCGCCACATAAACACTCTGCCTCTTCGCATCAAGGACGATAACGACCGGTCCTTCTTCGGGGAAAAAGGTGTAGAATGTTTGAGCCAGTCCGGTGAAGGTATCAATCCCTTTTATTGGGATATTGTGGGGCAACGCCAAAGACTTGGCACAACTCAATCCGACCCTGATTGAGGTGAACATCCCGGGTCCGATACTGACACCGATGCCAGCCAAATCCTTTGCTGTAATACCAAAATGGCTGAGTGCGGTAAAAGTCAACGAGAAGAGATTTTCCTGATGACGCCAAGATTGAGAATAATTTAGCGCCAGAAATTCCTTCTCTTTTATAATACCGACCCCGGTATTAAAATAAGAGGTCTCAATCCCTAAGAAAAACATCGGCAATCTTCTTAAACATAGATATCCTTGATGACGCCTTCCATTTCGTCTAAGTTCACATACTCGTCGCAAGCCCGAATTAGTTCCACTGATGTATATCCTTTACCCAATCCAACAACCGTCGTCCTTTTCCCGATACGGGAGAGGTGGTCAACCAAGGCGACAAAGTCACCATCGCCCGTCACAATTACCACTTCGTCTAAATAAGGAGTCATTGATAAGATTTCCAGGGCAATCTCAATATCCATATTCGCCTTAAAACTACCGTCCATTCGCTCGCGCACCATCTTGGAGACAACCCGATAGTTCATAAATGATAAGGCATCAATCAGTCGCTGACGTCTTTCATCGTCTCGCTTATACGGAACGAAGGCAACAAACTTATAGTCCCGGGCATCGTGCTTTAAGCGGACGATGATATTTCTTTGCAGGGCATCGTAGCGCACCTCTTTCCCTTGCCTTTCAAATGTCTCCTGGACATTCTGGATATCAATAAAAACTCCAACGCAACCCATTTCTCCCTCCTCTTATTATTCTATTCACGATTTAAATAATAGATCTCACAGAGACCCCTTAGGTTTAAGAAGGGGTCAACGATATCTATCCCTTTTAAGATATACTTATAGGTAAAAGCAAGCCCGCCGGATAAAAAAACCCAAACATCACGGTCTTTCATCTCCCCTTTTAACTTCTTAATTATCCCTTCAATCGCATACTTAGTATAGAGATAATTCCCCTTCTCAATTCCCTCTCTTGTCTCCTTTCCGATATAAGGCGGTCTCTCCTCCCGAAAGATAAAACCCTCCCTGGTAAATATGTCAGCCAATGTTTGCAGTCTACTTGTCCTCTTTAAGAAATAAAGAGAGGAGATAATCCCCGGGGCGATGAGCCCGCCCAAAAATTCACCCCGGGAAGAGACGGTAGAAAAGGTAGTGGCGGTTCCTAAGTCAACAATTATCCCTCCTTTCTTATAGTAATGAACAACACCCGCGGCTGCGGTAATCCTATCTTCTCCCAGGGGACTCTCCTTTGTGCCGTAATCTATTTTAAGTCCGGTTTTAAGCCCATCTTTCAGGGAATAGACCTTTTTCTCATAACATCTTTCTATAAAGTTCTTTAACTCCTCCCCTTTTTCCGGGACAACGGTGGCCAGGATTACCGCTCGGACCTTAGGGAGAAGAGAAAAAAGAATAGCACTTTGCCCAAGTGATGCGGAGGGTTTTTTCTTTTGCTTTCTCTTTCTTAAAGAAAGGGAAACCGTTGGCCAGCGAATTTCAATTATGAGATTCCGGCCGGCAAAAAATCCGAAGTGGGTAAAGGAATTCCCAATGTCAACCGTTAGTAAGTCAACCATATCTTCTACATTGAATCGACCTTCTCCACCTCACCCGAATTTAACGCTAATAGCCGCCCGCTTCTTGTCCGGAGGAGTAGGCGACCTTCTTCGTCAATATCCTCGGCGATGCCTTCAATCCTCTGGATCGTGGTATTGACCACGATATATTTCTCTTTCAAGAAGTTTATCTTTCTTAACTGGGCAATAATTGTCGGGAAAAAGACTGGCCTTTGGAAATGTTCTAAGATTGATTGTTGGAGTTGGTCAATGGGGATTTCCCTTTTTAGGATTGATCTTAGTGAGATGGCATTCTTAATATCTGGGGGAAATTCTTCATTGTTCACATTTAACCCACAGCCGGCAATGATTGCCTCTCTTACCCTTTCTAACAATATCCCGCCCAATTTCTTCCCCTCCCCAAAGATATCATTTGGCCACTTAAAGGAAGGTAGGAAACCAGTGATTGCCTCAATCCCCTTCACTACGGACCAGAAGAGTTTAAGATGAATGACGCCAACCTCTTTCGGCTTCGGGAAGAGCAGGAGGGAGAAGTAGAGACCACCGGGTGGTGAGTGCCAAACCCTCTCAAACCTCCCTCGTCCGGTTTTTTGCCTTTCGGCCCAGACGCAAATCTCCTCCCGATTGGCAATTTTCGCCTTGGCGATATCCTGAGTTGAAGAGACTTCTGGGAAGTAAAGTATCTTCACAATCCTTGCTACCCTAATGCACGGATGTCAATTACACTGTTACTCTAATAGCGCTTTGTTCTCATAATTTGATAATCTTCCGCTTGTGTCCAACTGGGCTTTCACTCCCGCTAATAAAGTAGATGCCGGGTTTCAAATTGGCGACCGAAATCTCCTTTGTCGGTTGGGAAATCTGAGCAACAATTCTCCCCTGGGTATCGTAGATTACGAAGGGAAAAATGGTTTCTGAGATTGGTAATAAATCTCTAACCAATGTCGTCCGAGGCAGAGATTTTCGCACCGAGGCAATCTCTTTTAGTGCTACGGGTGGCGATGTATTGATAAACAAAAGGTTGCCGTTTGTTTGGTCCCAATTGGTTACCCCGAGGTCAAGATAAGAAGAAAAAGAATAGGTAATCTTTAATGTCTCATCTTGCCCTAAGGCTCTTGGCAAAGAGATATACCCGCTGAGTGGGTCAAAGGTAAAGAGCGAACAGGGAAGGGGATTATTATTTACCGCAACCTCTCTTAAAAATTGCACCGGGGCCGATAAAACCCGAAATAACTTTCTTGTGCCATCGCCAATCTTCAACTCCCTACTGGTTTGCAAGTGGTCATTAGCCACACACCCCCACATTGCGGTCTCGCACACGAGGGCTTGTCCCATTGCATAGGACCAGGTAGGAATGGTATCAAATTGCCCCCCTCTATTTTCAAAGACACAGATTGGCTCCCACCAACCACCAGCGGCCAGTTCTGGAAAGCCGTCGCCGTTACAATCACCAAAGGCAACGCAGGAGGAATACCTTCGGTTGCGCAGCATCCGAAAAACCGGAATTGTATCAATTACCCCGGCCCGATTCTTAAATACCGCTACTTGACTGATATCGCCGCTCAGTTGACCATTACTGGCAATGGCAAAATCAACCCAGCCGTCTTTGTCATAATCGCCGACCGCAATCCTTAACACCCAGCCCTTATCCCGAAAACTAAAAGTTGCCTGACGGGGAAGCGTCCCGTTTTGATTTATGAAGATTGATACCTTTCGCCGATAACCAACGATTAGGTCTAAGAAGCCGTCGTCGTTAATATCCAAGAATCTTAAGGCGTCGCTCGGTGTTGAATCAGCTGATGTCCAGTAGGGGGTATTTTCAAAGAGCCCGCGATTATTCCGATAAATCCTCACCGGGGAGCGGACATTGTTATAGGGGTCACCGGCGGCCACCGCTAAGTCTAAATCGCCATCTAAATCAACGTCGCCCAAACAGCAGTCAAAAGAATTATACCGGTCCGAAGACTGCCAAAAAGGGGTGGTCTCAAGTCCACCGCCACGGTTTTTATAGATCCGGGTCGGTCCTTGATTAGAACTACCGAAACCGAGATAGACGACCGTCATATCTTCTAGCCCATCACCCGTCACATCCCCTAAATAGAGGTGACCGAAATAACCCAAGTCCTGCGAACGCCAGGAGGCTTGGGGTTCAATCGTGCCATTATGGTTATAATAAATAGCATTCCGATTAGAAGCCATATCATTACCATTCGTTGTCACATAATCAATGAAGCGATTGGTATCAATATCCCCAAAACCACCACCGGTGGAATAGTCTAAATCCTGGGACTGCCAGGAAGGAGAAGAAGGCAGAGGAATGGCGGCAAAAATCCAGGTGAAATTAATAAGAATAGCGGATAAAAATTTAGTTCTCATAATTTTAATTTATCAGAAATGTAAAAAAAGTCAACCACAAACCCACAGCAACGGTTGTTTGGGTAGATTGACATTGCCCTCTTTTTGGGCATAATCAATATTCAGGAGGGAAATATGAGGAAACAAACAATAACAACAATAGAAAAGAAAGATTACAGCGATATAAATTTATTTCATCGCCGTAATCATTTTGCTTTAATATGTCTTTTAACCGCTGTAATCACTTTTTTCGCCTTTGCCCAGTATACCGTAGAATGGACCAGTGGCAATCTCGGCAGTTACGGCTGGGGAGGTGCCTGGCTGGATGTGGATAACGATGGCCAGATAGAACTTCAGATACAGAGAGCTGACTCACTAATCTTTTACAACGGCGACTACTCAGTCTCTTGGCCGATTGCCTTTCCCGGCTTTACCTATGTCTCTCCGTTAACGCCGCGGGATATTGATGGTGATGGTCGGCTCGTTCCGATAAATACCGATGCCGACCCATCTGGGGAACTGGTCGTCATTGGCTATCGTTATTCAACTCAATACGAAGGAAAGATAAGGGTCTATGATTGTGCCACTCGGAATTTAGAATGGGAAAGCCCCCTTTTGACCGGACTTATGGGTAGCGGGGATTGTGAAGACCTGGATGGCGACGGAAGGGCGGAGATTATCGTGAACCGCCTGCTCAGCATCAATCCGGCCAATTATTGTGTTGATGTCTACTCCTACCGTGGTGAAGGGATTAAGGGCGATTCTTATGCCAACCGATTTTCAACTCCTTTAAGTTCTAATCCCTTAACCCCTTCTCTTTTTCCAGCAAGCCCAATTCCCATCTATGACCCCAGTGGTCGTCGCCTCAAAGAACGAATTACAAAAAAGGGGATATACTTCATTAACTACAAAGGGCGGAAATTAAAGGTAATCGTTGATTAATCCACCTCGCCGCCGGGATAATGTCTTTGGATTGGGGTTAGATATAATGACGGTCAGCGCCCGGTTTTACATATCTTGCCCCCCTTCATATCTTTATACTTAATGAAGTAGACACCCGGGGGCAGACTCCTCCCTCTTTTATCCCGACCATCAAACAAAACCTCCGGTCCTTCAAAAGACAACTTTCGCACCCTTCTTCCCAAGGCATCAATTATTAAGATGTCTCCTTTGGGGAAATCAACATCCAGAAAGATTTTTGTTGCGGAAGAGAAAGGGGACGGTAAGGAAAAAGGCCGGCCGGGGTCTTTTATCTCAACCGAAAGAAAATTAGAAATAAACCCCTTATTGCCCAGAGAATCAACCGGCCGGACAAAGAAATTATAACCGCCCCTCGGTTGATTAAAGATATAGAACCCCTGCCTTTTTATCTCCCTCCCGTATCTCCTAAACTGGTGAAGAGAAAGAAGAAGGATATCATCAATGAAGACACCGCGTTGGTTTGTGGTAGAATCGGTGAGATAACGGAATCTTATCTTAAGACCTTCGGTGGCAGGAATTAGATAAGTATGCCGCCGCCATCTTAAATCTCCGCCGTAGATTGAATCAACTGTCTCCCACCCTTGCCCGGAAGACACTTCAATATAAAATATATCTCGTTTTCTAATGGTATCATAATAAACCTCTTCGGTCTGATGAGAGAGATAGAGGGATAAGATACCGCCTTCTGGTAAGGTAAGTTCTTCTTTTAAGGTCAGACTCTTATTAAGGTTAGAGCCCGCCCCGGAATAAAATGCGCTTGGTGGGGAATTAAAGCGCCCGGCTTTAAGAAAATCGCCTTCCCAGCGCGCAAAATCAGAACAGTCTTCAAATAAGACGGTCTCGGCGGATGAAAAAGAAAAGAGTTGATAAGAGACACCAGAAAGGTCAAAAGAAGAACTCCAACTCAAATTGAAATCATTCTCACTACCGACCTCACCTCCGATCAGTTCTACCTCGGTTGGCTTTATATCATCAATCCCATAGAAGAACGAGAGGACTTTTAACCAAGAGATTGCCTTATTAAATTCTAAACCCAAATAATCCACAGACCACCGTTTAAATTCACCATAATTGGTTGGGAACCAGACCGCCAGACCAGAAGAGTTTTTGAACTCTTCTGAGGTGTATAACCCCAAGATTATTTTTCCTAAGTCGGTTTTCGTTCCGAGGAGGCTTAAAAAATGGAGGAGGTCGGTATGAGGGTCCGAAGGGAGAGCCTCTCTTTCTATTAAGGGATAGGTTGAACTTTCTTTTCTTCTCTCCCAGAGCATCCCTCTCTCTTTTTTTAGTATCTCGTCTCTTATTTTTTTGAGATTAAACTGATAAAGGGCCGATAAGTTATAGGCGCCGTAAACCCCTTCACTTCCCTTTTTCCTCACCAACTCAATCCAGATTCGCCCTAATTGCCAAGCATTGAGTCGCGGATTTTTTTCCAGGGTATCCAGAAACCCCTCGTAATCGTAGGCATCAATCGAAACAAGTGTTGGAGAGGCAAAGCAGATTGAGGCGAATTCCTTTATCTCATATAAGACCTCAATCATTCCCATCAGGCAGGCATCAAAACCAACAATGGAAACCTTCTTTCTAAGAATCTCCTGGGCGGTTTTGAAAAATGCCCGCAGTTCACCATTAGACACGCCCACGGAATTGCCGGATGAGCCGTCATAGAGACAAGCCTTCCTTAATAAAGGAGAAAGGGTGGGATACCAGCCATTACCGTGGTCATAGAAAAACAAAATATAGTTCTTTGCTGGATAGTTATCCCGACAATAGACGATAAATTCCTTAAAGAAGGCAAGTGAGGCGAGGTCTCTCTCTCCGAGGGCGAGTAATAGATTTCTCCTCCCCTTTTCTATCTCATAAACCTCCGTTCCTCGGGGGCGGTCAATCAGGCAAACAATTTTTACTTGGGGCGATTGCCCAAACCGCGATATCTTTTCTAAGAGTTCAGTAGCGGCGTCAGCAAGGCTATTGTCCGCACATAAGTAAAAGAGAACGGTCCAATCTCTCGCGAAGGCATTAAAGAAAAAAGAGATTAGAGCGATAATAATAAAAAGATGATTACGACGATATTTTTCATCGCTCTCATCAGTCTTTATATCACGGTTATCATTCTTTTTTTTAATCGCTCTCCTCATTTTTTATGGGAAAGGTAGCGTATAAAACAAAGGGGCGGAGTTTATACCTCTCCGCCCCTTTCTTCTCTTTATACCTTAACCCTAAAATCCGATAGAAAAAGTCAGGCGATGGGAACCGCTGAGAAATTCGTAATGACGGTAGTTATAATCAAGTTTTAAGGAAAGGTTCTGTGCCAGAGTTGTCCCAATCCCGAGGCCGGCCGATAATCCGGTAAGCGGTCCAACCCCGGTCTCTCTACTGCGGTATTCCTCACTTGTATTGAAGATGTAACCGCCACGGAGGAAGAAGAAGTTAGATAGGTTATATTCCATACCGATATTGAATGTCTCGTTTATGTCATTATAATGGACTAAATCAAGGCAGGTGACTAATTTACTCTTCTCTTCATCTATGAGATTATAGGCAACGCCAAAACGGAAGGTCGTTGGTAAGGGAACCGGTGTCGTCTTATATCTAACCGGAACTTCTTTACCGGTGAGTGTGTCTTTTTCAATCTTGTCTAACTGCCGACCGACAAAGGAAATCTCCGGACCGAAGTTAGCCATTACTACCCCAAGACGCAGGGAGCGGAATCCGGTATTATAATGCAGTCCGATGTCTAAGCCAATTCCCGAGGCCACCATATCCCAGATCTTCTCGTAAATCGTTTTTACCGTTGTACCAAATGAGAGTTTCTCGGTAATCATCCGGGCAAAAGAGAGACCGACAGCAAAATCCGAACACGAGAAGGTAGTTAGGGATAGGGTGTCTTCTCTGATTGGTGTCGTCGGGTCATCAATATCCAACTTATCTAAATTTCCGATATCCACGGCACAGACCGAAATCCCTAAAACACCCGCTCCCAGGAATGGCGTAGAGAAAGAAAGGTAGTTATGAGAGATGTCACTAATCCAGTCAATATAATTCACCATTACCTCTCGTTTTGTTAGTTGGGTGAGTCCGCTTGGATTGTAGAAGATTGCCGAGGGGTCATCGCAAAGCCCAACGAAGGCATCACCCATCCCGGTTGGTCGGCCGATACCAATCTTGAGAAAGGAGGCACCGGTTGTTCCTCTTTTATCAAAGACCCCCTTCTCTTCAGCCAAGGAGAAGAAAAACCCAAGGCAAATTAAGAAAGTCAATACCTTTCGCATCTTTCCCTCCCTAAAATACAATAGCAAACTTTCCGGTCTGGTTGCCAATCTCGGAATCAATGTAGAAGATATAGACACCGGAGGCTACCTTCTGGTTATGAGTGTTTAAGAGGTCCCAGGTCGCGGTTCCGCCGAACTCGTTCTTCATCTCATCCGAGTCTGCCTTATGTTCAATTATCCTGACCAAATCACCGGCCATATTATAGATTCTTATCTTGCATTTATTGGGCAGGTTGATAAACTGGAGTTTTCGGGAAAGGGTCGTCTTCTCCCAGGCATTGGTGACGATGTAGGGATTCGGCACAACCTTCACCCGTAATTTAACCTTGGTTGTGGTATCAAAACCACCAGCCTGGGTCCTTAACTCGTATTTCGTCCAAGAAGGGGCACAGCCGTATGCCTTATTTGAATAGACATACCAGGTATCACCCGGTTGAATCAATGAACGAAGTTGCGGGGTAAGCGGTCGACCCTGACGCAGGGCAAGATAGCCACCCGGTAGATAAATCGCGGATTCGGTCAGACGAAGGGTCTCCGAGGGTGAACCGGTTGGTCCGTATTGGAAAGACCAACCATCGGCATCCTTTATCTTTCGGGCATCCGGATAACCGGTTAATCGGGTAAAGGGCACACTCACATTATTATCCAGGTCATAGACATCAAGAGTTATGCCACCACCTTCTTTTTCTTTCCAGACCAACCGGTAATCCGAACCACGAAATGCCCAGGCTAATTTCGCCGCTACACCAGAGATTACCTTAAGTGACTCCACAGGATACTTTTCGGGGGGCACTTTTATTTCCACAAATGGGGTATCTGCGGCTTTTAACTCTAAGAAGAACTGAGGTTCAATACCATTGAAGTAAGGCACCGAATAAGTTCGTTTCTTTCCTAAGGAGTCATAGAAAAGGCGAACCGTATCCAGCAAAAGTGAGTCGCGCTCTTTCAGTTTCACTAAGAGAGAATAGCCCGCCATCTTCTGCACCGTATCATAAAACGGATTTACGAATTCCAGGGAGTAAGTATTATTTAAGACCGCCATCGGATTGGTTACCTTTATCTCAAACCGGCATTTATTATTCTTCGCATCGCCGACGACCTGCTCAATCGTAGCCTTGGGCAAAACCAGATTTGCCGCCTCGCTTCTTGGGATAACCTTCTGTCCTTGAATCCCGGCTTCCAAGACTAATCGCTCCCCGCGCATCAGATTATAGTCAAAACTCGTTACCGCATAGTAATACTCCATCCCGTTAATCACATTATTATCAACATAAGAGTAGAAAAGTCCGTTATCGTTTGCCCAGGTATAGATACTCTCCACCTTCGTCGTCTCCCCGCGTATTACCTTAAAGGTGAGGGTTGTATCTGACCAGATTATCCCATTCTTCATATCGCACCTTGCTACCTCTTGCCAGTTTATCGCATCCGTTGACTTATAGACCTTATATCCCTCAAAATCATATTGGCGATAGGTTGGGTCGGTCCGGGAAGCGATTCGGTAATAGGGGTCAGGAACCCTCTCCGCGGAGTTATCCCAGACCACAGTTACTTTCTTATCCCCAGGGATGACCGAGAATCGGGGAATGGGCGGTGGGCCGGGTAATAACCAGTTATTATCATAACATCTCTGTGCCTCAACATCGGTCTTGACTAAATCCCAGCTATCCCTTTGGGTATAGGGCTGTCCTTCCTCACCGTATTTCGCCGCAATCACTGCTACCACTAAGGTTGTTGTTGATTCCGGGAGTAGGGTGAATGGTCCGGAAGACTGAATAAATCTTTTGTCACCCGGTGTCTCATCCTCCGCATCGTATGGGTAATAAGGCGGTGGACTCAGATAATGGGTATAACCAGCCATCACTAAGTATCGCTCGACATCATTTTTCGGGTCATTCTCAATCGGGAACTTTTTGCAAGCGGTCATCCCCAATTGTTCAATTTCTGAGAAGTCGCGCCAGGCTGGAATACCATCGCCATCGCTGTCAATCAGTTCAGGATGATTGGACGATATATAGGCCGAATCTACCTCCTGCCTGTCCACAAGACCATCATCATCATTATCTCTCCCGTCGTCAAGGGCAAAGGGACTTTGTAAAAAGTCATAGGCGACCGCACCCGGTGTTCCCTTCTCCCAATAACTACCCCGGGATTCCCGATTGTCATAGTCATAAATCCAGGCTAAGTTGTCAACGAATAAAGAATCGGTTCGGGCCGCATTCCAGACAAACCTTCGGGGTCTCGGAGGTGAGACACGTCGGTCAACGACCATCGCCATCATATCATCGGAATACTGTCCAACATCGGCATCCAGAACAACCCCGATGTAGCAGTTTTTTAAGGTATCCCCGGAGACATTCCGAACATCGTATTTAAAAAAGACGATATCCCGGTTGGTTGGCAAGTTCCAAACATACGCGGTCATTCCGATATCAACCCCAATTGGCTTCGTATCACCCGGGTCATGCTTTTTGGGGTCGTGGTCACCAAAACAAGACCAGGCATCCTGCACCGAAAGCGTCTCCTGGGGGCAGAAGATAACTGTGTCGCCATCCTTGGTGAGAAGGGTAAACTTATCCTTGGGTGGTGGCCAATCCTCCGGGAACATATAAATCCGCAAATCCGGATTACCTTCATAACCCGCTTCAAAGTATTTTTTAATCGTTGGTGTCTGTTCCGAAGCACCAGAGTTTGGATTATAGCCATAGGAGCAACAGGTCTCACCTTTTGGCGAGATATAAGCGAACCAGATACCCGCCCCAAAGATATAGTAATTCTTTAAGGGCTGTGGCCAACTCCCACCCGCGGCACCGGTTCCTCGGGTCACATCAATCCCAAATCGACCATCATTATAGATTGGGATTCGCCACCGGTTGGCATTGAGCCACTTCATATCATAAATCTTTTTTCCGCTTCCCGCTTTGGTCTGGGTCATTGCCACAAGAGTGAAAGAGAAAAAGAAGAGAAATAAAAGCCCAAACTTTAATCTCTTTTGACTTATTCTAAACATAGTTTCCTCCTCTTTACGCTCACAACCTCGCCTCTACTAAAAGCCAAGTTCTAATCCGAGCCGAAACCTTCTTGGCGGACCGTAGTTTGCTGGTGAGTCAACATAATCCTTTCTTGCCTTCACATATGAGTCATATCTTTCCCACTGGGTGATGTAGCCATCGTGGTTGTAGTCTCGGGCCGGATGATAACCGGGCACATCGCCGATAATCTGCCCATAGGTGAATTGCCCTAATGTATAAACCTGTCCGTCCCAATCCGGTAAGCCGGTTGCCGCATAAACCGAGGTTACATTTATATGGTTGAAGAGGTTAAGTATATCGCAGACCAATACCGGCTTCACACCGCCGAGCGGTATCTTCTTTGTCAACCGGGCATCAACTGTCCAGGACGCTGGCATCCTTGCTGAGTTCAGGTCCCCGGTCATCGTCCCTCTTATATCCCGGGGGGTATAAGGAAAGCCACTGCCATAGTTGAAGACAAATCCGGCATTAAACTCGCGCAGGAGGGAAAAGATAAAGTCCGCAGGGAAGGCAATACCAAAATCTATATTGAAGACATGGCGCTGGTCATAATCAAGAAAGTAATCAATCTGGGTAAAGGGTATTCCTCGATACGAATATTCATACCACTGCCAGGCGGTTGCCGCTGTGCCCTTGGCAATCTGAAAGGTATAAGTTGCCTTAGCCTGCCAGTATTGAGCAAGTCGTTTCTGAAATCCGAGTTCAAATCCCATGGTCCGACCGTATTCAACATTAGTGAGAATTGTGTAGCCCATCGGTAGGGCCGGGACCGGTCGGGTGCCAACTAAGTCATAGATGTCTTTATAGAAGACGGTGAGGTCAAAGGCAAAGATATCGGAAAGTTGCGCCTCAAAACCGGTCTCATAGGAGATTGTCTTCTGAGCGCCCAAATCCGGGTCACCAACGATTATATTCCCCCGCCGGATAATATCGGCCTCTAAACTCTCGTAGAGGTTGGTAAATGAGGGGGTCTGGAAGAAGTGTCCATAGGAGAATCTAAATTTAATCCTCTCGGTTACCGGGAAGGCGATGCCTAATCGGGGTGATATCTTAAACTTCGGCTTTGCCCATTTCTTTAAGGTATCAATCACTATCTCCGGGGTTGAGTCCTTCATTGACTTTGGGTTAATATAGTCAAGCCTTAACCCAACCCTAACCACCAGGTCCTCAAAGTTTGCCCGGTCCTGGATATAACAGGCAAACTGATAGGGGTGTTTTTTGTAGGCGTCCCAGAAAGGCATTGATGTCCAAGGGAGTGAATTCTCCAACAGCCACAGAGAGTAAAGTTTTCCTTCAATACCGGTTTTTATCTCATGGATATTGGCTATCTGTTTGGTAAAATCCGCCTTTAAGATATAGGTCTTGGCCTGGCGATAGTGAAAGAGTCGGTAGTCACCAACCCCAACGAACATTCCATAAACGCCATAAGGGTTATTAGTTGTATAATTAGTCCCTTCGGTCCATTTTGCCTTTTGGTCCTTATAGAGCCAGAGCACCGCTGTCTCGGGTGGTGCTGGTTTATTATTATAAATCGGATGCCCCGGGATTGACTCGTTGCGGAAGACATAATCTTCTGATTTCATAATATACCGATTCCAGAGTCCGAGTCTTTCTAAGATATGCTCCTTATCCGCCTCTTCATCCGAATAACTCCGAACCGACTGTAAGCGGTCATAAAAGTGATAGCCCAACTTCACCTCAAAGACCGTATTTTTATCCGGCATCATATTGAGACCGAAGCCCGCCTTATCGCCATAACTTCTGACCGCGGCATAATTACGAAGCCAGTATTTCCAGGAATTAGCAAAGACATTCCACTGCTGACAGGAGGTATAATAATCAAAAGAGAGACGGGTCTTAGGTAGGCGGTAAGTAAATTTCAATTGGCCGGTATATTCCTGCCTTGGCTTCCAGAGACGGTACCGGGTCGGTGAGGCATCATAGGCCTTCATCAATTCCCCGGATAAGAAATACCGGAAATTTTTAGTAAATGAGCCCCCGAAATTGGCTTGGGTAAGACTGTATCCGAAATTAACTTCCTTCGGCAAGAAGTTGTCCGCAGTATAACGGAGCCCACCGGAAGTTCGCCCACCACCTTCTTTTGTTGTTATCTGGATAACTCCGGACATCGCCTCACCATACTCCGCATCAAAACCACCGGTAATCACCTGCACCTCTTCTACAGATTGAGCCGGTGGACGATGATAAGCAATATTGTAAAATGGGTCAACCGCCGCGACACCATCAACCAGAGTAATTATCTCATCATTCCGGCCACCACGGATATATTGAAATCCACCCTGACTAACAACTCCCGCTGAGAGGCTCACAAGTTGGGTTATCGTTGCCACTGGTAAGCGGGCGATATCTTCGGAAGTTCGGAAGTCGGTCTTCTGAACCGCGGAAGGAACTACCATCGGCCTTTCGGCGATCACCTCCACTGGCTTTTCAACCTTAATCACCGTTGGTTTGAGCTTAAAAGAAAGGGTAGTTGTCTGGTCAGCCATCACCCGAACACCAAGGATTTTCACTGGTTCATACCCAATCATTGATGCCTCCACATCATAGGTCCCAACCGGGCAATTGATGATTGAGAAACGTCCGTCTTTTTCCGTAGCGGCACCAAGCTCAGTTCCTATGACCATCACATCACAACCGACAAGCGGCTGTCCGGTTTGAGCGTCAATAACCCGACCAATAATCCTACCTGTCGGACCAGCAAAAATAAAGGAAGCGGCGAGAAAGAGGGATAAGAAAACAAGATGCCTGAAAGCCGAAATAAAGCACAAGTTTAGGCTTTTTCGCTTTTTGGATTTTGGCTTTATATACATAGTCCCCTCCTTATATTTGTTTTGGGTCATTTGATTTTAGTTGAAACTCCCCAGGCAATTCCCCGGATACTCTTCTTTTCAAAAATTAGCCCCTCTAAGGGGATTGCCTCAAAGTAGATGCGGGCAAATTGTGGGGATGAGGGCAAGGTAATACCGGTTGCCGCCGCCCTCCGTTCCCCGCCATAGGCAATAAATTTGATACAGGTATCCTGAGGATTAAGCCAGGGGATAAAACTAATTGCGGTCAACCTCTCCCCAGCGGGAAGAACGGGTAGGGAGTCTTTCTTTAGACAGACCGTATCAATATAATAATACAATCGCCGGTCACCAAATAAAAGGGAGTCGCGATAATAAGCGAGAGGGAAAACGGTATCTGTCCTCTGTGGAGTAGCGATAACCAATGAGTTCCGATAAGGAAGAATTGGTGAGTTTTCCGGATTGGGCATTGAAACTACCTGACAGCCTGAGACCTTTAAGAGCCGCCATCGGCGAGGCGAGGTATCCTTTTTTATCGGTTCAAAATGCGCCCACTGCCAGACCGTGGCGGTAAATGGTTTCACAATCACTGTATCCTTTGCCACAAAGGTTGTATCGTAAAGACTCTCCGGGTGCGGACGAGAGGTAATTGAACAGATACGAATTGAGCAAGCACCCACCAGCTCTTTTCGGAGGAGAACATCCGCGGTCGTGTCCTTAATAAAAAGCAAAGTCTCCCCTTTAACTACCGTGTTAACCCTCCGGCCAAAACCAAGTGGAATATACCTCGCCTGGGTCCGGTCATCAAAACCGGCAAAGGCAAGCGAGACATAGCGCCGGACAAAAACCCGTGATACGGAATCTAATGGAAGAATCGAATCTTCCATAAGACCAACCCTAAATACCGCATCATAGATTGGAGAGGTCTCAGCGATGAGGGAAAGGATTTGCGTTGAGTCGTCTTTCGTTCCAGTAAAGAATTCCGCCGGAGGCGGCGAACCGCATCCGAGGAGACCAAAGATTAATAAAAGCGGAAAACTCAAAGCACAAAACTCAAAAATCAACCTTGACCTCTGAGCTTTGAACTTTGAGCCCTTATGACCTTTCATAATCATAAATCCTCCTTTATTACATTTTATTACATTAATGCTTCTGGACTTCCTAAACTTCATAACGCTATTATAGACAAACTTTAATAAAAGTCAAGGGTCAAGGTGTTAAACGTTTCCGGTCGCGCGGAAAGAAACTCGCCTCCCGGATATTTCTTAACCCTAAGATACTCGCCGTCAATCTTTCGCAACCAATTGCCAATCCACCATGGGGTGGCATTCCATACTTAAAAATCTCTAAGTAGAACTTAAAGTCCTCGGGATTTAATCCCGCCTCCTTCATCTTCTCAATTAGGAGGTCGTAGTCGTGTATCCTTTGACTTCCAGTAGTTATCTCCATCCCTTTATAGAGTAAGTCAAACCCCCGGGAAATCCCCGGTCTTTCATCAGGCATGGTATAAAATGGCCGTAAGTTTTGGGGAAATTTTGTAATGAAGACAAAATCACTCCCATACCTCTCTCGGGCATATTGACAAAGTTTCCGCTCTTCTTCGGGTGTGAAGTCCCCACCTTGCTCCTTTCCCTGGGAACGGACTAATTCACATGCCAATGAATATTCAATTCGTGGAATCTCTTTTATCTCTTCTATTTCAATATCATAGAGGGAGAGGTCCATTTTCTTCAAAGAAAGAAAGATGTATCTTAGTAAGTCAGTCTCTAAATCCATCAAATCGTTTTCATCTTTAATAAAACCCATCTCCCAATCCAAGCTCAGGTATTCGTTTAAGTGGCGGGTAGTCTCGTGGTCTTCCGCCCGGTAGACAAAACCTACCTCATAGACCCTTTCATATCCCGCGCCAACGAGCATCTGCTTATAAAACTGGGGGCTTTGGGCCAAATAGGCCTTTTTTTCAAAATACTGAACCGAAAAGAGCCCGGCACCGCCTTCGGTTGCCTGAGAGATTATCTTTGAGGTGTGCACCTCTAAGAAACCCTGTTGGGATAAAAACTCTCTAAACCGAGCAATAATTTCCATCTGGACACGGAATATCCCCCCAAAGAAAGGGTTCCGGAGACTTAATGCCCGATAGTCAAGAATTGTATTTAGTGGGAGATTTAATAAGTCATGCCGGCGACCAATTTCAAAAGGGAGTTCTCTTGCCTTGGAGATGATATCTAATTCCTCAATAACAATCTCAACTCCCTGGGGGGCTTGCTTTTCCTCTTTCACGACCCCACGCACCAAAACACAGGATTCTTTGCTTAAAGTGGCAAGGGAAGAACAAAGGCGAGGGTTTTTCTCTATCTCCCTTTGGCTCACTACTCCCTGAATCAAACCGGAGCGGTCCCGGAGATTAAGAAAAGTAAGACCGCCAAGTCTCCGGATTGCACTAACCCAACCGTTAAATAGCACCTCTTCCCCTTTCTTTTGGGGAATTTCTTGGGCCAAAGTCCTCTTCATTAAAAAAGCGCAAAACTCTCTCTCTGGCAGTTCATTTAACCAGTAAGAGAAGATAAATTATCCCAAGGGTAACCAGTGTCTTAGTCTCTAAGACCATCTTTCCCCACCTTACCTTATTTTCATCGTCTATTCGGGCGTGTCGCCGTGCCTTCTCTTCGGCCAGGATAAAGAGGGTATATTGTCCAATGAAGAGAGAGAATGTAATCCAAAAGAGAGATGAAGGTAAATTCATCGCTGTCAGAACACCAAATGTTAGGAAGAAATTTCCTAAATACATTGGATGGCGGAGTTTGTAAACTCCCCGGTCAATAATTTTTTCCATCACAATTAAGCGGGAATCGGACCTCTCGCCAATATAAACCCGGGCTAAGGCCCTAAGGAGAAGTCCAGATAGGACAAAAATACCGGCCAGCAACATCCGACCCGGTGTCAAAAGAGAAAAAGGGTTCATCCCGACACCGGTGTTGGTATAGGGGTAAAGGATTAAAAACACTGCCCCACCAATCTCCCCCCGATAACGAAAAAGCCAGCGGCTAATCTCACACACAAAATTTGTTCCGGTCATCACCGAAACGCAAAACGTTTGACGCCTGACCTAAGCCTAAATTTTTTCTTTGAGTTTTGTTTAATAGGCACGGGCGTAGTAAACCACAAATCTCGCCTCCTTTAAGCAGTTAATGCATCTACCCGTAGACTGTGAAAAATCAAGGGGCAAAAGGCGCGGGGTCGTTTTTGTCACTTCCTTTATCTGGGTCTCACAACTCAACTCACCACACCAGTTCACCTTAATAAACCCGGGTCTCTCATATAACATCCTCTTAAATTCCTCTAAGGTAGTAGCCTGGGTTGTCCTTTCTTCTAAGAAATGTTTAGCGCACTGGAATAGATGGTCTTGAATCTTTTCTAAGATGGACAAAATTTTATCCAATTCCCCCTCTTTTATCGTTTCCCGCTTCCCTTTGGTCCTTTCTACTAATGTGATTTCTTTATTTTTTAATTCTCTTTCACCAATCTCAATCCTTAAAGGAACGCCGCGCATCTCCCATTCGTTAAACTTCCAGCCTGGGGAAAATTCCGTCCGCTCATCAAAATGGGAAGAGATTCCCTTTTTCCCTAAATTCTCGGAAATCTCCCTTCCCTTAACCAAAAGGTTTTCATTAAGCCTTGTCTCCTTTGTCAAGATTGGCACAATCACAACTTTTGTTCCGCAAACCCTTGGTGGCAGGATAAGCCCCTGGTCATCGCCGTGGGTCATCACCAATGCCCCGATTACCCGGGTAGAGACACCCCAAGATGTGCCGAAGGGAAATTTCTCTTGATTGTCAAAATCTAAAAAGCGAATACCAAAGGCGCGCGAGAAATTCTGCCCCAGGTTGTGGGATGTGGCACATTGCAGTGCCTGTCCATCGGGCATCAATGCCTCAAGGGTATAGGTTGTCTTTGCCCCGGCAAACTTCTCGCTCTCTGGCTTCTTCCCCGAAAGAACCGGAATGGCGAGGACCTCATTAAAGAGACGGTTATAGACCTCTAAAATCTTTAAGGCGAATTCCTCAGCCTCTTCTTCGGTGCGGTGGAGGGTATGACCCTCCTGCCATAAGAACTCGGTTGTCCTTAAAAAGAGTCGGGTCGTCTTTTCCCAGCGCACAACATTTGCCCACTGATTAATTAAAACCGGGAGGTCGCGATAAGACATCACCCATTTAGCAAACATTGAACAGATGATTGCCTCCGAAGTCGGACGCAGGGCAAGTCGCTCCTCCAACTCCTCATCCCCACCTTTTTCTACCCAGGCGCATTGGGGGGCAAATCCCTCAATATGCTCCTTCTCTTTCAGAAGAAAACTCTCCGGGATAAAGATTGGGAAGTAGGCATTCTTTACTCCCAACTTTTTAAACTCCTGGTCTAAAAAATCCCGAATCTTCTCCCAGAGGGCAAAGCCGGCTGGTCTGATTACCATACAACCCCGAACTGGGGCGTAATCAGCCAGTTCGGTTTTAAGACAGACCTGAGTGAACCATTCGCTTAAATTCTTCTTTTTAGGCAAATCTTTCATAGTTCCATTTTACACTTCACCGGCATCAAGGCAATAATAATAAAAAAAATTAGTCTGTCAACCCCACATAGAAATCTGCTTTCCTTTTGGTATTCTTTATCTTTGGTTGTCTCTTTCCTTTCGGTCGTCGGCTTTCGCCTCGCTAACGGATTTTAGGGAACACCATTTATTGGACTTTTTGGGGACTTTCGGGATTTCCTTATTTAACACCGGTATCTTATCAACCAATTTTACCAAATCATCGTGCAGTTTCTCTGGGAGATTGTATAAAGTAGAAGGGGTAAGGGTGTCCTCTTATTGATTTATAACCTCCGATAGGCCTCCCGGCGGTGGCGGATATAATAAATGGCAATCATCTTTGCTTCCGTTTCTACCTTATAGATTACCCGATAGTCTCCGACTCTAATCCGATAAAATCGCTCTGCCCCTTGAATCTTACGATGTTGAGATGGAAAAGGGTCATTGGCAAGAGATTCAATAACCTCAATAATTCGGGTAATTTGCAGACGGTCTATCTTCCGTAAATCTTGTTCGGCGGAGCGCTTCCATAGAATCTCATAAGATGCCATCTCTCTTCAGCCGGTCCTTAACCTCATCAAAATTCACAGTCGGCTCATCTCGCCGTTCCGCAATAATTGCCAAGTCATGGAGGTCTTCCAAAAGTTCCTCATATTCCTCAATCGGAAGAATTACTGCCCTTTTTTGACCCTTTTCATCTATAATATATTGCTCGTGAAATGCTTTCATATCTAATTTCATTATACCATTGAGACCTATTATGTCAAGAAGTTAAGACAAAGCCTTTGAAAAATTCTTGATTACCCTATCCCTTATGGCTGCGACTCGTATTTTTTCATATTTTCCTGTCTCATCTTTTACCTTCTCGGATTTTAGGGAATACCATTTATCTGATTTTTCTGGAACTTTCGGGATTTTTTTATTCAATGCCAGCATCACATCGATCAATGGCACAAGGTTGCCGTAGAGTTTCTTTCCCGAACGAATTTGAAAAGTTCATAATTGACTTTGAACGGCCCGGAGAAATTTTAACAGATTAAAATTCTCTTCAACGAACTTTCTTATCTCTTTACTTAAACCTGTATTCTCTATCCCGTTACCGATAGAAATTGGTAACTTCTGGATGAGCCGATTAGAGAATTTAGGCTTACGGTTATAAATCTCTTCCACGATGGGGTTAAAATTTACCACCTCCAAACCAATAAAATTGGGGGTATGAAGAAAACTTTGGCTTTCTCGGTAGAGTTTAATATATTTATTAACATCTTCATCCGTAAGAATCTCCCAATGGGCGAGTTTTCCGCTCCGGGTGAAGTAAGGTATCTTATCCCGAAATACGACAAAATGACCAAATTTCACCCCCTTCGCTCTGAGATTCGCACATTCACCCAAAAGGAGTTCAAAATAGTTGTTCGCATTTTGCTTAAAATTGGAGGTGATAAACTTTATGGATATTGCCGCGGTTATTTGCGGTATGTAAAATAAGGGTTTGAATCCACCCCTTTTGCTAATTACCGGCACACCCTTTTTGACAATTGCCACATCAATAATCTTTGTGTAATATTCGCCTTCGGTCTGGACCTCTTTCCCATTTATAAAATGGACTTCATATTCTTCGGGGATGAGGCTCTTAATCGTTTCACCAATCCATTTGTGCAATGGTTTTAACTTCTCAACACTTTGGTCCTCCTAAAGCAAATACTTGATATAACTATCTTTTAGCGCTTTATAGAAGCCTTCGCGTATTTCTTCCTTGCTCATAATATACCTTCTTTAAGAATTCATCTATCATCTTTTTGTCGTTGGTCTTTTTCAAAAAAAGAACCTGTTCCGGAGTTAGTTTGGGCAGGCCAAAATTTTTGAGAAATGATTTGGCATAGGACTTCCAACCACCCTGATAACTTTTTGCGGTTAACCCAATATAAATTTTCATTATCTGGGACATTAGAATTTTCTTCAAGAAATATAAATCAGTAAAAGGAGAAATCTTAGGATATATCCCATACCCGCTATAAAATGTTGCCTCTTCCTTTTCGCAGACAACGAAGGTTGGTTCTAATGCCATCGGTGGGGTTAATATCTTTCGGCCGAAGGTCGTATTTATCCCTTGGGTCCGGCCGAAGGCATACCAGGTTTCGTATTCTTTGCCTCCTTTGTCCCGACTTAAAAGCCACTCTTTGCAGAAGAGAAGATATTGGTAAGTTTTTGGGAAGCGAGATTTCAATTCCCCCTCGCTAATTATGACAAATCGCCCATTAACCTTTTTATAGGGGAAGATAATCCGCCGGCGGTTTTCTAAAATGTCCCTTTCGCTTTTTAAAATACTGGCTTTAATTATCTCCTTGGTTATCTCTTTCTCAATCAGAAATTCCCGGCCATCAAATATCTGAACCAAGAAGCTCCCTCTTTCCTCGGGATTTTCTATTATGTAAACCTTATCCGATAAGGTAGCCAATCCCACTCGGATATCGGCGACATCTCCCAATTTGTCTGGGGCATTTTCAATCAGTTCGATAAGCCTTCTCTCATCCCTTTTGACCAATATCCATTTCCCAAAAGAGAGGTCGTTAAAAGGGACGCCTTCTCCTTTAATCCAATCTAAATTCTTGATAGTCGCTTCCTTTTCTACTTTCTTCAATAAAAACCTCTCTTTTTTCTTTTTCGAGATGATGGTTATCGCCGTGTAGGTTGTAATACCGGGGAATACCTGGTAGTGGCCAAAATCCACTATCTCTTCAATGAGGCGATTTGCTTGGAGAAACCTTCGCAACTCTTTTCCGGCGTGGGTTGTAAAATAACTATTCGGCGTTATGTAACCCAACCTCCCTTCCTCCTCTAATAACTCAATACCTAATTCAAAAAATGGGATGAATAAGTCGGTATCGCCCGTAGTAAATCGCCAATAGCGCCTTATTATTTCCCTTGTCTCTTTATCCAAATTCTGAATTCGGATATAGGGCGGGTTACCAACAATCGCTAAAAACCTCTCGTTATTTAATCTCTGCCTCAGGAAATTTTTATTCAGACTATTCCCATTGTAAATATTAAATCTTTCCGGTATCTTACCTTCATTTTCAAAACTAACCAGGGCCAAAAGAATTTTTGTTCGCTTCACCGCTCTGGGGTCAATATCCAAACCATAGATATTATTCTCCACCAATTCCTTAAAGGTCTTTCTCGTTATCGCCTGTAATTTGAATAGGGCATCAATCAAAAATATTCCACTACCGCAAGCTGGGTCTAAAACTTTAATCTCGGCATTTTTTTGCCCAAGGATTACTTTTCGATTTATATAGTCAACGATAAAGTAAGGGGTATAAAATGCGCCGTTCAACTTCTTAAATTTTTCATCAATTGTCGTCTCAAACCTTTTGATAATCTCCCAGATGTTTAAATTATCGGAACCTTCAAATAAAAGTGGCTCAATCCTCAGCCTTTCATAAAAACGATTAAGGAAAGATTTATAATCCAAACCCTTGGAAATTAGGTAATCCTTTATAATCTTCTGCTCAAACTCCTCTAAATTAAATAATTTAGCCTGCTTCATACATAATTTAACCACTTAATACAAATAACTAATATTATACACGGGTGGAGAGTAAAGTCAAATTGCCTCTTCCCGATTGGAAATATCCCAGCCTAAGATTTCAAATAACGGCAGGATGAAGTCCTTGCAGGTGTTTTGCTCATCATAAGACTTCAATAATCCTCTTCGCTTTATCCCTTCATATTTATCAATCAGGTTTTTTATCCTTTCCATTATCCCAATTATACCCCTATTTCACTAAAAATCAATCCTTAATCATTGTGATTGGGAAAAGATTAGCAAATCAAAATGAGGCTAAGAAGGAGGTCCAGAGGAAGACCAAGGAAAAGGCACAGGGAGGGGATTAGAGAGCCTATCAGGGAACGAATCAGAGGGAGAAAGAATAAGGGATTAAGAAGGGGTAAGAGAAAGGGCAAGAGAAAGAGGCAGGGAAAGGGATTAGGGAAGGGATAGAGAAAGGGACAGAGTAAGAGACCAAGTAAGCCGTGAAGTAAGGGATAGGGTAAGGCATAGAGGGAACGATACCCTAAAAGA
>CAYRLZ010000068.1:0-19264 GCA_964425275.1 uncultured bacterium
GTGCCGAGTTCTCTTGCGGTTTTTGAGATGTTAAATTTATTCTCTTGGAGTATGCCAATAACTCTCTTTCTTACCCGGACCGGGTCTTTTTCATAACGGATCTTCTCATAATAGATTTCGGCAATACCCATAAATTACTCTTTTTGGAAGATTATAGGATTTTAAGAATTTTTTCAAGTCAGGGACCCAAAAGATCTCTCTAGGGTAGATACCATGTTTAGAAACAGTACGCAGGTCTGTTGACAGAAAGGGAAATAGGGTATATAATTGGGTATGTTTCCAGAAGAATTGAGAAGGTCCGACCCAGAAATATTTGAGGCAATAAGGTTAGAGACGGAAAGGGAGCACTCAACCTTAGAACTTATCGCCTCGGAGAACTTCTGTTCCGAGGCGGTGCTTTCGGCTCTTGGTTCGGTATTAACTAATAAGTATGCCGAAGGTCTGCCGAAGAAGCGATATTATGGAGGTTGTGAATTTGTGGATATGGCAGAACTCCTGGCGATTGAGCGGTTGAAAAAACTCTTCGGCTGTGAACACGCCAATGTCCAGCCCCATTCCGGAACCCAGGCAAATATGTGCGCTTATTTTGCCCTGGCTAATCCTGGTGATACAATCTTTGGGTTAAATTTAACCCACGGCGGACATCTCTCTCATGGTCATCCGGTAAATTTCTCCGGGAAATATTTTAAAGTCATCCATTACGGCGTTGACCCAGATACCGAGGTCTTGAATTATGATGAAATCTGGAAGATGGCCAAGGAATATAAGCCGAAGATTATCGTCTCCGGAGCCAGTGCCTACCCCCGGACTTTATTCTTTGATAAATTCCAGGAGATTTGTGATGATGTTGGTGCTTATCAGGTTGCCGACATTGCCCATATCGCTGGTCTGGTTGCTGCTGGTCTCCACCCAACACCAATTCCTTATTCGGATGTCGTAACGACGACAACCCATAAGACCCTAAGAGGTCCACGGGGTGCGGTGATAATGTGTAAGGCAAAATATGCGGAGATAATTGATAAGACGACATTCCCCGGGATGCAGGGCGGACCCTTAGAGCATGTGATTGCGGCAAAGGCCGTCTGCTTTAAGGAGGCACTAAGCGATGAGTTCAAAGACTATCAGAGAAGGATTGTGGAGAATGCATTGACCTTAGCCGAAGAATTAAAGATCCTCGGCTACCGTTTAGTTGCCGGTGGCACCGATACCCATTTACTACTGGTTGACCTAAGGGGTAAGGGGATAACCGGGCGGGAGGCGGAGAATGCCTTGGGTAAGGCCAATATCACGGTTAACCGTAATACAATCCCTTATGACCCACAGAAGCCATTTATCGCCTCCGGGATAAGATTAGGCACCCCCGCCTTAACTACCCGGGGTATGGGTAAGGAAGAGATGAGAAAGATTGCCCAGTTGATTGATAAGGTCCTTACTAATATCACGAAGGAGGAGGTGATAAAAAAGGTTAGGGAGGAGGTGAAGGAATTGACTGAGAATTTTCCTCTCTATCCGGCAAGGCGCGAGGTTTATGAAAGGCTTTTAAGGGGATAAAATGAAAGGGGAGATTATTAGAGATATAAAGGCCAGGGAGATTTTAGACTCCCGGGGTTTTCCAACCATTGAGGTAGAGGTAGTCTTAGAGAGTGGCGACCGGGGGATTGCTCAAATCCCGGCCGGAGCATCAAAGGGTAAATATGAGGCAATGGAATTAAGGGACGGCGAGGAGCGATTTTTAGGTAAGGGTGTCAAAAGGGCGGTGAATAATGTCAAGGAAGTGATAAAAAGGGAGATTGTTGGCTTACCGGCTTCGGACCAGGCACTTATTGACTCAATTTTAAAAAACCTTGATGGCACAGAAAGAAAGGAGCGGTTAGGGGCTAACGCGATCTTAGGGGTCTCAATCGCTGTCTGTAAGGCCGCAGCAAACTTCTATCACCTGCCGGTTTATCGCTATTTAGGCGGGATAAGAGAAGAGATGATGCCGGTGCCGCTCTTAAATATAATAAATGGCGGTGTCCATGCCCCCAATAACTTAACGATTCAGGAATTTATGATTGTGCCGCTTGGGGCGCAGACCTTTACCGATGCCCTCCGATATTCGGTTGAGGTCTATCATACATTAAAGAAATTATTGGAAAAGAAGAAACTCCTCACCGGTGTCGGTGATGAGGGAGGGTTTTGTCCTAATCTTTCGGATAATGAAGAGGCCTTAAAGTTGACTATTGAGGCAATTGAGACGGCAAACTATGAGCCAGGGATTGATATATTTTTAGCCCTCGATTCAGCGGCCAGTGAATTTTATCAAGGTGGCAGATATCACCTCTTGCCTGAGGATAAGAAACTTAATGCCGAGGAGATGATTAAGCTCTATGAAGATTGGGTTGCTAAATATCCAATCGTATCCATTGAAGACGGGCTGGCCCAAGAAGACTGGAGCGGCTGGGAACAAATGACTTCCGCATTGGGTAAAAAGGTGCAATTGGTGGGTGATGACCTATTTGTCACTAATATCACGCTTTTGAAAAAGGGTGTCAATAAGGGAATCGCCAATGCGATTTTAATCAAACCAAATCAGGTCGGCACAATAAGTGAGACACTGGAATGTATTGCCTATGCCCAGAGGGAGGGATATAAGACAATTGCCTCCCATCGCTCCGGCGAGACCGAGGATACCTTTATTGCCCATTTAGCCTTTGCCACTAATACCTATCAGATAAAGACCGGTGCCCCAAGCCGCGGGGAAAGGGTTGCTAAATATAACGAACTCTTACGAATTGAAGAGGCGACCAGGGCAAAATACGCGGGGAATCACCTTTTAAGAAAAGAAGGACAATGACGAATATAGGATGATTAGAAAAATCCTTTATCTCTTAATTATCGTTGCTATTTTTTTAATCTATCTGCCGGGTCCGAATGGTCTGGTCAGGTTGATCAAAAGGGAGATGGCGAGGAGGAAACTGGTTAGTGAGATTCAGGATTTGCGGATTAAAAATATCTTATTGCGGGCAAAACTGCGAAGGCTTTCTTCTCCTGAATATCGGACCGAGTTGATAAAGAAGACCCTATCCCCAAAAGACCGTTAATCGGATATGCGGAAGGTAGTTGCCTTCCTTCTCTTTCTCTCTTTTTTAGCAAACTGCACTCAATATATCCCGCCGGTAGTGACGAAAAAGTTAGAAGAAAAAGAGACGAGCGACGAGACCGATATTTTCCAGCAGGCGTCAAGGTATTGTAAAAAGAAGCGGATAAGTGAAGAGCACTTTATTTCCTTGGTCCATTCTTTTATTCCCGCGGTCAATAGTTGGGAGGATTTGAGGAAGATAAATCCTCACAGTTGGGGGGAAGTGACGGCAAAGGTTGACCAATTATTAGCCAAGGAAGAGATGAGGCTTTTTGTTGTCTTTGGCCTCTGGTTTGTTGGTTGGAATATCGCCTATTTACTCTGGCGTTTTGGTGTGCCCGATTAGAAATCCCCTTTGGGTTTAGTTGACTAACCGCTTTTAATTGCTATAATGATGATGAGCGAAATCGGTGGTTAAAATAAAAAGGAGGAAAAATGAAGAGATTTTTAGCCCTCTTATTTTTATTTACCCTCTTCTGCCAAAAATCAACAACGATAAAAATTGGCTTGGTCGCCCCAATAACCGGTGATGTGAAGACCTTCGGCGAATCGGTAAAGAATGCCTTCCTCTTAGCGATTGAAGAGGCGAATAATCAAGGCGGTATTTTGGGAAAGAAAATCACCCCGGTAATCGCCGATGATAAAAACGACCCGACCGAGGCCGCCAATGCCGGTTCAAAATTGATCAATCAAGACCGGGTGAAGTATATCATCGGCTCGGTCTCTTCCAAATCCAGTATCCCGCTTTCCGAAATCTGCCAATCGGCAAATGTCTTGATGATTACCCCAACCTCCACCAATCCCAAGGTTACGGTCGGTGAGGACGGCGCAAGAAAGTCTTTTATCTTCCGTGCCTGTTTTATTGACCCGTTTCAAGGTAAGGTAGCGGCAAAGTTTGCCTTGGAAAATCTTTTGGCGAAAAAGGCGGCTATCCTTTATGATGTGGGAAATGACTATGTTAAGGGATTGGCGGAATTCTTCCGTGATGCCTTCTTAAAGGGCGGCGGTGTCATCCAGGTCTATGAATCCTATTCTAAGGATGATGTTGACTTCTCCGCCCTACTGACCAAGGTGAAGGGAGATAATCCGGATATCCTCTACTTACCGGATTATTATAATAAGGTCGGTCTCATCGCCAAGCAGGCCCGGGCGATGGGGATAAGGTCAATCTTTCTTGGGGGCGATGGTTGGGATTCGCCGGATATGGTGAAGATTGCCGGTGAGGCAATTGACGGCGGATATTTTACCAATCACTACTCACCCGATGACCCAAGGATCGAGGTCCAGGAGTGGGTGAGTAAATACGAGAAACGCTACGGCGTTAAACCGGATGCCCTCGGAACTTTGGCTTACGATGCAACCAATCTCCTCATTTATGCACTGCGCCGGGCAAATCCCGAAGATGTCATTTCGGTCCGGGATACCTTACAGAATATTAAGGGATACAAGTCGGTCTCCGGAGAGATTACCCTTGATGAATGGGGAAACCCGATAAAGAATGCGGTCATCCTCCAATATCAAGGTGGCAGGCAGGTCTTTATCACAAGTGTGACGCCCGAGTAATTTATTGATAAAGCCAAAATCCAAATAAATCTTCTTGATGTCCTATCTCTTCCAGCAACTGCTCAATGGTTTACAGTTAGGTAGTGTCTATGCCTTGATTGCCTTGGGCTATACGATGGTTTATGGGATTGTCCGACTGATTAATTTTGCCCACGGCGATATATTTATGGTTGGTGCCTATGTCGGATACTTTGCTCTTTCGGTCTATCGGATTCCTTTTCCCCTGGTCTTTCCTTTGGCGATGGTTGTCTGTGCGGTCTTAGGGATGACGATTGAGAAGTTAGTATATAAGCCTTTAAGATTTGCCCCCCGGATAAATCTCTTGATAACGGCAATTGGTGTCTCCCTCTTTCTTGAATATTTTACCAGTCTTCGGTTTGTCTTCGGGCCAAATTTTTTAGCCTATCCCCAACCCTTTAAGATTGAGAGGCTAAATATCGGTGGGGTGACAATCAATTCAATCACGATAATGATATTTGCCATCGTCTTCCTCTTACTTTTAATCTTAGAGGTTATCGTTTACCGGACGCGGATTGGGATGGCGATGCGGGCCGTCTCTTATGACAAAGAGACCGCTTCCCTTATGGGGATAAATGTTGATAATATTATTTCCTTTACCTTTGGTATTGGTTCAGCCTTAGCCGCGGTTGGTGGCATCTTATACGGTATTGCCTATCCCCAAATCCATCCCTTTATGGGGATTATGCCGGGGTTAAAGGCATTTGTCGCCGCGGTCCTGGGGGGCATTGGCATAATCAAGGGTGCGGTCTGTGGCGCGCTGATTATGGGGATTGTTGAGGTATTGGCTTCCGCTTATATCTCATCTACCTTGCGGGATGCGATTGCCTTCTCCCTTTTGATTCTCTTCCTTCTGTTTAAGCCAACCGGTATTTTTGGTCGGGAAGAGAGCGAAAAGGTATGAAGCAACTCTTTGGCCTTTTGGTAATTATCTATCTCGTGTTGCGGTCTCTTTTCACTTTTGGCTTAATAAATCCCTACGGGCAACAGATAGTCCTTTACACCGGGATTATAATGATTTGGGCGCTGGGCTTAAATCTCATCTATGGCTTCTCTGGGCAATTCTCTTTGGGGCATGCCGCCTTTTATGGTCTCGGTGCTTATGCCGGCGCCCTCCTGACAAAACTCTTCCCTTCTTTTTTTGCGATAGTCCCGCTTTCGCTCTTAGTTTCTCTTCTTATCCCTTCATTGGTCGCCTTTTTAATTGGCATCCCGGTTTTACGTTTAAGGTCGGATTATTTAGCGATTGCCACTCTGGGGTTTGGGATAGTGGTTAAAATCCTCTTTGATAATGCGGATGCCCTCACGCCCAAACTGGGTGGGTCAAGGGGGATGTTAGGCATCCCGAAGTATACCAACTTAGAGATTGTCTTCGTCTTTGTTGGCATAACCCTAATCTTTATCCGAAACCTTATCTATTCTAAATACGGAAGGGCGCTTTTGGCCTTAAAAGATGATGAGATTACCGCTGATGTGATGGGTGTCTCTACCATGCGTTATAAAGTGATGGCCTTTACCTTCGGGAGTGGTCTGGCTGGTCTGGCCGGCTGGCTTTATGCCCATCTCTATACATTTCTCCATCCGACGAACTTTGAGTTCTTGAAGTCAATTGACTGTTTATTGATTGTCGTGCTTGGTGGGATGGGGAGTATTACGGGCACGGTCATCGCTTCAATTGTCTGGGTCTTTTTAATTGAAGGGTTAAGGAGCTTCCTCCCTTCTTATTTAATTGAGTGGCGGTTTATTATCTATCCCTTACTTCTAATTATGATGATGCTCAGAAGACCGCAAGGGATTTTCGGCAAAAAAGAGGCAAGACTTTTTCGAGAAAGTTCCTGGTATGAGTCTTTTAAGAGTTAGGGATTTGCATAAGAACTTTGGTGGGTTGAAGGCGGTTAACTCTTTTTTCTTAAATATTTCACCGGGGGAATTTGTTGGTCTGATTGGTCCAAACGGTGCGGGGAAGACCACGGTCTTCAATCTCTTAACCGGTATCTATAAGCCGGACCGGGGGGAGATTATCTTTGAGGGCGAGGAGATAACTGGGTTAAGCCCGCATCGCATTACCCAAAAGGGTATGAGCCGAACCTTTCAAGGGATAAGATTATTTAAGGAGATGACCGTCTTAGATAACATCCGAACCGCCTATCACCCCCATATCCAGTACTCCCTTCCCGACGCCCTGTTTCGAACCAAAGCCTTCCGAAGGAAAGAAGAGGAGGCTATGGAATATCTCATCTCACTGGCAAAAATCTTTAAGTTAGAGAAGTGGCTCAAGGCCGAGGCGAGGAGTCTCCCTTATGGTGAGCAGCGGAAGGTTGAGATAGTTCGGGCATTGGTTGCCCGGCCGAAACTTTTGCTCTTAGATGAGCCGAGTTGTGGGATGAACCCCAGAGAGGTCTCGGAACTGATGGAACTTCTCACCTATGTGAAAGAGAGATATTCCTTGACCGTCTTTTTAATTGAGCATCGGATGCCGGTGGTGATGGGGATTAGCGAGCGGATTGTGGTGATGGACTTTGGCGAGATAATTGCCGAAGGGAGACCAGAAGAGGTGAGGGAAAACCCAAGGGTAATTGAGGCCTATTTAGGAAAGTCGGAATGGCAATCTTAGAGGTTAAGGACTTGCAGGTCGATTATGATGGTATCCAGGCCTTACAGGGTATCTCTTTTTCGGTCTCGGAGGGTGAGGTTGTCTGTTTAATTGGGGCGAATGGCGCCGGAAAGACAACGACCCTGAAGGCAATTTCTGGGATAAAGAGGGCAAGGGGTGGTAAGGTCTTTTTTGCCACAAGAGAGATAACTAATCTCCCCGCCCACAAGATAGTGAGTTTAGGGATTTCTCATGTCCCGGAAGGGAGAAGACCGTTTGCCAATCTGACGGTCTACGAAAACCTCCGCTTAGGGGCCTATAAGGTAGAAGCAAAGGAGTTTAAAGAAAGGCTAAAAAGGGTCTTTAAGTCATTTCCCCGGCTCAAAGAGCGCTTAGGTCAATTAGCCGGAACCCTTTCCGGTGGCGAACTGCAGATGCTTGCCCTTGCTCGGGGGATAATCTCTCAGCCAAAACTTTTGCTCTTAGATGAGCCTTCAATGGGCCTGGCCCCGATTTTAGTGGAGGAGATATTTTCCATAATAAAGGAGATACAAAAGCAGGGCGTCTCAATCCTCTTAGTTGAACAGAATGCTCGTATGGCGTTATCAATCGCCAACCGAGGATATGTCTTAGAGACCGGGCGGATTGTTCTCTTTGGGGAGGCAAATTTATTATTGAATGACCCTCATCTTAAAGAGGCCTATTTATAACGTAAATACGCTCTACGCTTTACGGCTCACGGTCTACGGCCTACGGATTTTAGGGTGGTAGTTATTGATATATAGTTCTTTCCAGAGCGGTAGGGTCAGTTTTTCCAATTCTTTATCATAAGCACTCATCTCGGCAATGTATTTCTCTTCATCCAATATCTCAGAGGGGGCATAATCAATTGGTCTTGCCCCGTATTTTTTGATTACCGCCCGCGCCTCTAAGAAATGGTCCCGAATTGGGCAGGGGCGGAGCCAATCGGAATTAGCCCCATTGGAACGAGAGAGAAACCCATATCTCTTCTGCCAATTCCTCAATTCCTGAAAGTAAGGGGTGAATAGGGCATCATTGATATTTCCCCCGGCGGCATAGATATCTTTGATATTGGATACGGCAAAGGGGAAGAAGACACAGGGGGCGATATCACCATGCCAATTGATGTGTAAATAACCACCCTCCCGACCACCGGCGATACAGCCGTGGGAGACGGTTCCGTGATTCCAGAAATCGGCAAGGAGAAGCCTTTTTTTCTTCACAATCTCCCAGGACCGCTGCCACATCCAGAGGCGCTGTTGGGGAGTAGGCATCAAAGAGACATCAACATCCCGACCAATCGGCATATAATGAAATATCCAGCCATAGGAGGCACCCATCTTATTAAAGAAGAAGTCAATAAACTCATCGGATAGAATCTCCGCGCAGTTTTCCCTTGTGGCGGTGAGGGAGATACCAAAGAGCACCTTATTTTTCGCAAGCCTCTCCATGGTCAAAAGAATCTTATTAAAAATGCCTTCTCCCCTTCTCTTATCCGTGGTCCGCTCAAAGCCCTCTACGGAAATTGCCGGGGTTAAATTGCCCAACTCGTATAGGGTTTTTGCCACCCGTTCATTGATTAAAGTGCCATTGGTATAGACCATAAAGATGCAGTCATTAAACTCTTGGGCTAGATCAAGAATCGTCTTCCCTTCGGAGCGATAGGCGAAAGGCTCACCTCCGGAAAAGACAAAGAAGCGAACCCCCCAGAATTTTCTTGCCTCTCTTATTATCCTCTGCACTATCCAATATTCAAGGGTATCTCTTTGGGTAGCGGCATTGGCATAACAATTTGGGCAGGCCAGGTTGCAGAATTTAGTCGGGCTTATTACTAAAAAACCTGGTGGACCTTCGCCAAATTTCTCGCGCCACTCCGCCTTTATCCTCTTTATTTTATGATTTAAGAAAATCGCCCGGACAAAGGCATTAAGGGAACTTCTTGTCCAATGAACCCGTAAGGCGGAACCTAACATCCCCTTCATCATATAAAAGAGGTCTTCAGCGACCCTCTCGGAATCAATATGGTCGGGATTGTGCGAGAGTCTTTTAATCTCGTTGGCTAACCAGAAGTAAAGGAGGCGGGAAAAGAGACGCAGACCCTTGACCGGTATTGCCCGGTCAATATTTAATGCCCATCCTAATAACTGGGCAACTATTTTATCTTTATCGGTCATTTTGTTTCATTATAACCTTAAAAATTCATCTTGTCAACTCATAGAGATGGGCAGTTAATCGCTTAATGTCTTCGCTAATCTCTTGGTCTTTCTCTAAGAAGGGGACAAATTCCCTTATTTTTGTAATTATCTCCTTTATCTTTTTAGGGGGCCGGTCAGTCAATAATTCTATTGCCTGGCTGGCTAAGACCAATTCAATCGCCAAGATTATTTTTAGATTCAAGAGGATTGTCTCCCCTTTTAATAGTCCATTCATACTCATACTGACAAAATCTTCCTGATTGGCCGAAGTCGGTAAAGAAGAGACCGAAGCCGGAAAAGAGAGGGTTTTATTCTCGGCGGCTAAGGCAGCGGCTAAGACCTGAGCCATCATAAACCCTGAATTGACGCCGCTTTCCCTAATTAAAAAGGGCGGGAGGCCAGAAGTTTTGTGGTCTAAGAGTAAAAAGATGCGCCGCTCCGAAATTAAAGAGAGGGTTGTTAAAGAGAGGGCTAAGATGTCGCCGGCCAGGGCCAGGGCCTGGCAATGAAAGTTGCCACCGGTTAGGACTCTCTTATCCAAAATTATCGGATTGTCGGTAACCGAATTTATCTCAGTTTTTAGGATTTGTTCGCCAAATCTTAAACCTTCATAGGCGGCGCCGTGAACCTGAGGGCAACAACGGATTGAATAAGGGTCCTGAATCCTTAGTGAATTGTGGGTTAATCTTCCTAAGATTTTTCTTAATGACCGCGCGGTCTTAATCTGCCCGGGATAGGGTTTTAGTAGATGAATCCTTAAATCTAAGGTCAAAGGGTCTCCCCTCAGGGCAAAAAAGGAAAGGGAGGCGGCGAGATTGGCGATTTCAAATAGTTTTTGGGCATAAAATAGAATATGGGCAAAATAAGCGGCACTCATCTCACTGCCGTTGATTAAGGATAACCCCTCCTTCGCGGTCAATCTTAATGGTGAGAGAGAGGCCTTCTTTAATGCTAATGAGGCCTTTACCCTTTTGCCAGAATAAAAGACCTCCCCCTTTCCCAGGGTAATCAAACCAATCTGGGCTAATGGTAAGAGGTCACCCGAGGCACCAACCGAACCCTTCTTATTAACGACCGGGATAATATCCCGGTTTAAGACTGACACAAGAAACCTTATTAGTTCCGGTCGGCAGCCGGAAAAACCCTTGGCTAAGCAGTTTGCCCGCAAAAAGATTGCCCCGCGCACCACCTCTTTGGCAAATACATCACCGGTGCCCAAAGAATGGGAGAGGAGTAGATTCTCCTGTAATTTTTCTTGCTTTCTTTCAGTAATTTTTACCTCGGCTAAGGCACCAAAGCCGGTATTTACGCCATAGACCGAAAAGCCTTCTTTTAAGATATTTTTTAGTTGTTTCTGGCTTGACGCAACTTTTTTAAGACCGGTTTGGGAAATCTTTACCTTTTCCCCAAAAGAGACCCTTATCACGTCTTTCAGGTCTAATCGGTAATTAGGGATAACCATCAATAATATCGTAAGGGAAATTTGGCGATTGTCAAGGAAAGCCAACCCTTGATTTAATTAGAAATTTTATTATAATTAGGAATGATGCAGAAGAGAATCCTTACCGGTGACCGACCAACTGGTCCCTTGCACCTTGGTCACTATATCGGGACAATTGTCAACCGGGTAAAACTGCAATACGAGTATGAGACCTTTATTCTGATCGCTGATGCCCAGGCACTCACGACTAATTTTAACCACCCCGAAAAGTTAAGGGAAGACATCTTCCATTGCGCCTTTGATAATCTTGCTTGTGGTATTGACCCAAAGGTCTCATCCCTCTGTATCCAGACGATGATACCGGAGATTGCCGAACTTACGGTCTATTACTCCAATCTCGTTACGATAAATGTTTTACTCCATAACCCAACAATTAAAACCGAGGCACGAGTCTTTGGTTTTGAAGAAAAGACCCCCTACGGATTTTTGGGCTACCCGGTCTCCCAGGCCGCGGATATTACCTTCTGTAAGGCAAACTTAGTGCCGGTCGGTGAAGACCAACTACCGCATATTGAATTGACCCGAAAGATTGTCCGCCGGTTTAATGAGCTTTATGCCCCGGTCCTGGTTGAACCAGAGGCGTTACTCTCCGATGTGCCGAGGCTACCCGGGCTTGATGGCCAGAAGATGTCAAAGAGTATCGGGAATTGTATATTCCTGAAAGATAGCGAAGAGGAAGTAGAAGAAAAGGTGCGGGGGGCTTTAACCGACCCAGCCCGGATTCATCCGAATGACCCCGGACACCCGGAGGTCTGTATCGTATTTACCTATCATAAAGCCTTTAATAAACCGGCTACTTTGGAGGTGGCGGAAGATTGCCGAAAAGGAAGGATTGGTTGTGTTGAATGTAAGAAGAAGTTGAGCAAGAAGTTAAAAGAGCAATTAGCACCAATCCGGGAAAAGAGGAGTTTCTATGAGAAGAACCGCAATTTAGTAGAGGATATATTATTAGAAGGAACGAAAAAGGCGAAGGGCGAGGCGGAGAAGACATTGGAAGAGGTGCGCCAGGCAATGAAGTTAAAATATTTTGCTTCCCCGTTATGAAAAATTATGCGATTATCTTGGCAGCCGGTAAAGGTCGTCGCTTTGGTGGGGAGAAGCAATTTTATCCCTTAAAGAAACTCCCCCTCTTTTTATATTCGGTCATCGCCTTTAATAAGTTTAAGGGCTGTTCGGAGATTGTCGTTGTCACTAATGAGAATAAGATTGGTTTGGTGAAACGATTGGTGAAAAAGTATAAACTAAATAAGGTAAAAAGTGTTGTTGCCGGTGGAGAGCGGCGGATTGATTCTACTTACCAGGGTCTAAAGATACTACCGGAGAGTGGGGTGGTGGCGGTGCATGATGGCGTCCGACCGATTATTGACCAGAATATGATAAAGCGGGGGTATAAATTTGCTAAGAAATATCGGGCGGTTATCTTTGGTATCAGTGTGGAGGAGACGATTAAAAAAATCAAGGACTCAAGGGTTTTAAAGACGCTTCCCCGAGATGACCTCTACCGAATCCAGACACCGCAATTCTTTGAAATCGGTCTCTTGCGCCAGGCGTTGTCATCAACATTAAAAGAAGGCGCGGAGGTGAGCGATGAATCTTCCCTGATTGAAAGGCTCGGTTATCCGGTCTACTTCTTTTTGGGGGACAAGAAAAATATTAAGGTAACGACTTATGAAGACATCGCCCTCGTCTCCCAGTTCTTAAAGGGTTAATAAGTAGCAAAAAAGGACGATGCCAGCGATATTCTATCTCTGTAATCATTCTTATTATAAAGGATGAATATATCAATCATCGGTTCTACTGGTTTTCTTGGACAGCAGGCATTAGATGTCCTACGGCACCAAAGGAAAGGTTTTTATAAGGTCTTTGCCCTCGCCTGCCAGAAGAATTATCCCTTACTATTAAAACAGGCCGAAGAGGTCTCCCCTCGATTTCTTGTCCTTTATTCTGAGGAGGCATACCATTTGGTGCGGCAAAAGAAACTGCCCTCCGGGATTGCGATTGGTTATGGTCTGGATGGGATTATGGAGATTTGTGCCCATCCGGAGGTGGATATGGTATTTTTCCTTGCCCAGGGCACAGAGCTTTTAGCCCCTTTACTTTTAGCCATTGAGAGAAAAAAGAAGATTTGCCTCGCCTCAAAGGAGATGGTCGTTGCCTTCGGCAAGTTTATCTTCCAGCAGGCCAGGAAATATGGGACCGAGATTATCCCAGCCGATTCCGAAATCTGCGCCCTCCATTCAATGCTCGCTAATCACAAGCGGGAGGCGATTAAAAGGGTGATAATCACCTCTTCGGGTGGACCTCTCTTCCGCTCAAAAAGAAAACCAACGATAAAAAATGTCTTGGGGCATCCGGTCTGGCGTATGGGAAAAAAGATTACAGTGGATTCCGCCACCTTAATGAATAAAGGATTTGAGGTAATTGAGGCGGTTCGGTTTTTCTCCCTACCGCCCGAAAAGATTGAGGTTTTAATTCACCCCCAGGTAATTATCCATTCCTTAATTGAATTTATTGACGGAACCCTAATCTCCCAGATGGCTCCTCCGGATATGCGGGTCTTTTTACAATATGCCTTGACCTATCCAAAGAAAGAGAGCGGGAATATATTGCCCTTGCGCTTAGAAACTCTTCCGCCCTTAGAACTCTTTCCCGTCCCTAAGAAACGCTTCCCTTGTCTTTCGTTTGCTTATGAGGCGATAAAAAGGGATGGCTCTCTGCCCACGGTCTTAGTGGCCGCGGATGAAGTGGCGGTAGATTATTTCCTAAGAGGGGAAATAGATTTCTCAAAAATCCCCAAGATAATTGGAAAAACCTTATCCCACTACCGCAATACCAAAGACCCAACCCTAGCCCAACTCAAAGCGATTGAAAGGCAGGCAAAGGAATTAGCCAAAGGATATGCCGAAGAAGGGTGCCAAAAACGAAGATGATTTCTTTATTCTGACTAAATGGTTCTGAGTAGCACGGTCCTAGTTATTATTGTCATCGGTCTATTGATTTTTATCCATGAATTGGGGCATTTGGTTGCTGCCAAGAAATTAAAGATTCCGGTAGAGAAATTCTCCATCGGCTTTGGACCGGCTCTTATCCAAAAAAAGATTGGTGAGACAACTTATTGTATCTCCCTAATCCCCCTGGGCGGTTATATTAAATTATACGGTGAGGAAGAAGAGATTGAAGGCGGTTTTATTTTACAACCTTTAAGAAAAAAACTCCTGGTTGTCCTAACCGGACCTTTCTCTAATTTTATCTTGGGGTTGGTGGTTATTTTTATCACCTACTACTCTTTTGGCATAAAATATACCGAGCCTAGAATTGATTTAGAGAAATCTCTCCCGGCTGACTTCCCATTAAAGCGGGGAGATTTAATTGTTAGGGTGGCGGGCGAAACAATTCCCTCCTTTGACAAATTAGAAGATAAATTAGAAAAAAACCGGGGGCGTGAGGTGAAGGTTGAGTTCTTGCGGCAAGAAAGCCTTTTTACCCTATCCCTTTTATCCGATACCCTGCTTTCAGCGATTCATCCACTAATTAAGCCGATTGTGGAAAGGGTGAAAAAGGGTAGTCCGGCCGAGAAGGCGGGTCTTAGACCGATGGATGAAATAATCGCCATTGATGATGAAGAAATCACCACCTGGGAGGAATTTACCGGGATTGTTCGGAAGGCCGGTGGGAAGGAGTTAAAGATTACCTGGCGGCGAGGAGAAGAGGTCCTTTCGGCAAAAATCCGTCCCCAGACCGTAAGCGATGAGATGGGGGAAAAGCAAATCGGTCAGATTGGGCTATGGGTCTATCTCCCAAAGAAGATGCCTTCCTTTCTTACCTCCCTCAGAATTGCTGGCGAGCGAAGTATTTATGTCTGCGTTCAGACCGTCGTCATCCTTTATAAAGTAATCGTTGGGCAGATTTCCCGTAAGGCGATTGGCGGACCGGTGATGATTGCCAAATTGACCTATGAAGGAGTTGCCTGGGGCTGGGAGTATATCCTCTCGCTGCTTGCCGCCCTCTCCTTAAATTTATTTATCATCAACCTGCTACCGATTCCCGTAGTTGACGGTGGTCGGTCACTGATATTTATCTTTGAGAAGATAAGGAAGAGGCGCCTTTCTAAAAAAGAGATGGAGCGGGTATTCTTTATTGGTTATGCGTTAGTTATCCTTATTGCCCTCTTTGCCTTATTCAATGACCTAAGAAGATTGGTTAGATTTTAAGGAGAAGCAAGAATAAGACTTTTAACCCCTTAAATCAATTCTTGGTTGTTTAGCGACCAAAAATTAAGGCTCTATGCTACTTTTTGGGAAGGAGGCTTGAAGTGTGGGCTAATCCCTTGTATAAATTTTAACTTGAATAAAATACTCAAAAGGAGGATTAGCCCAATACTTTTATTATCAAAAATCTCCTGGGTTTGCAAGGGTTTAAGGTATTAGAAATGGAGATTAAAGAGAAGGAAGTAATTGGGGTCTGTCAACACTGCGGTGGGGTGAGCAATAAAAGGCACGACTATCACTTTTCAAGGGTGAGAGACCTATCCGTAAGCCGTAAAAGGGTAATTATTCACTTGAAACGGATTAGGCTATATTGCCCAAACTGTTCAAAACCCTTCTTCTTAATGAATGTCGGGTTATGCGGCAAGAAAAAGCCCTACACTTGACGTTATGGGGAGAAAATCTACTCAGAGATAATCTACTCTACGATTCAAGATGTCGCAAGGGAAGAAGGGTTAAGTTATGGACAGGTCTTTAGGATTTTTCGGGATATGAGAAAAGAGAAGAAGAGTGAACAAGAAAAGAAGTTGCCTTCGGTATTATCCTTGGATGAGATAAGCGTTAAGAAGAGGCACAAATATTCCGAAGAAGAGAGGAAGGAAGTGAAGGGGTGATTATTGACCGGTTCAAGGTTTATAAGAAGGTGGTGAAGAAGATGTTTCCGAATGCTCTGATAATTCTGGATAAGTTTCATCTGATTGCCGAAGTGAATTCCGCCTTAGATAAGGTGCGGAAGAGGTTACAGAAGGAGAAGATGGGAAAGAGATATGGGGGTGTTTTAAGGTTTGAGTCTAAATTACGGCAGGCTTATCGGTTAAAAGAGAGATTCCGGAAAGGCTTGGACAAACGGATTTGCGGAAGGGATAAATAACAAGATAAAGGTGATAAAGAGACGGGCGTATGGATTTCGGAACGAGGATAATTTTAAGGAGAGGGTATTAGCGGCTTGCGGGTGACGAAAATTGCCCTTTATATGATGCGAATATAGTAAAAGAAAAATGGTGTTGTGGTGTTGACTTTTGGTAGCTTTCGGCTATGATTTTAGGAAAGAAAAGATGAAACCGGCACTTAATTTTTTGAGTTTTATGGTCTAATGAAATAGATAAGTTATGGACTTTGAGAGTGTAAGAAGAAAGAAGGGGGAAGCCCTTTATAAAACTTCCCCAAAAGTGATGTTGAACCACAAAATCTCAGAGACGTTGACTTTTTTATTTTTTGCTATAATATATAGTTAAAATGAGATAACTGGGATGGAGATAATGGATAGAGGAGTTAATGAGAAAATAATCAGTCAGAAGAGAAGTGTGGACTTATCTCTTGCTTGGGCTAATTTATTTTTTCCCTGGCGAATCCCGACCTTTCTTCAGACAACGGACTACTGGCTCAAAGGGGTAGCCAGTATCCGAAATTTATTTTTACCTCTAACTTTATTTCTCTGGCGGGAAATAATCCCGCCAAGTAATAAAAAGGAGGATATATGAAGAGATGCCAGATAGCATCTTTAATCCTATTTTTTTTACCCCTTTTTCTTCTTACCCCTCTCTTGGCTCAGATCCATATGACCTGGGATTCCACCGCACGGATTGGCGCAAGATGGTCAGAAAGGGATCGTCACACTTCGGTTGTCTTTGATGATAAGATATGGGTTCTTGGCGGGTTTGACGGCACTTATAAGAACGATGTCTGGTATTCTTCGGATGGTGTAAACTGGAACCTGGCGACATCTAACGCTCCCTGGTCACCAAGGTTTAATCACACTTCGGTTGTCTTTGATGGTAAGATATGGGTTCTTGGTGGACACGACGGGGCGCGGAGAAACGATGTCTGGTATTCTTCGGATGGTGTAAACTGGACCCTGGTAACATCTAATGCTGGCTGGTCAGGAAGGAGCGGTCACACCTCGGTTGTCTTTGATGATAAGATATGGGTTCTCGGCGGATATACTTCTCCCACCAGTAAAAATGATGTTTGGTATTCTTCAAATGGTCTAACCTGGACCGAGGCAACATCTAACGCTGAGTGGTTACCGAGAACCGAGCATACCTCAGTTGTCTTTGCTAATAAGATATGGGTTCTCAGTGGATATGAAGGCCTTCCTTGTAGAGCCGATGTTTGGTGTTCTCCGAATGGTATAAACTGGGATTCAACTCAACGGGTTGACAGAAAATGGCTGAGAAGGCGCGATCATACCTCGGTTGTCTTTGATGATAAGATATGGGTTCTTGGCGGGTTTGACTCCCTTAACAACTATAGGAATGATATCTGGTATTCTTCCGAACTTACTATTAATGATGTTGGCTGCGCCAGAATTACGGCCCCAATTGGAACAATTGATTCCGCCTCATTGGTAGCTCCGGCCTGCACGGTGGGGAATTATGGCACCACAACCGTCAGTTGTTCAGTGCGGATGAGGATTGGCGATTTCTTTACCACAACTACGTGGGTCTCTAACCTCATTCCGAATGAAAAACGTTATGTTCAATTCCCACCAACTATTGCTCACTGGCCAAGAGGAACCCATGCTATCTCTTGTTCAACCAAACTTACTGGTGATATGAATACCGGGAATGACAAGAAGACCGGTTCAGTTACGGTTCAGGTTGTTGATGTTGGTTGTACCGAAATTTTAGCCCCAATTGGAGCTATTGATTCGGGGACAGTGGTAACACCGAAGGTAAAGGTAAAGAACTTCGGAGAGATAACCGTAACCTTTGATGCTACTTTCTATATTGAAGGCACAAAGTGGAGTTCAACAAAGACCGTAGAAGATCTTACTCCTGATGAAGAGAGAACGGTTGATTTTGATGACTGGACCGCTGATGCGTTAGGGAGATTTGCGACAAGATGCACCACCAAATTAACCGGTGATAGGTATACAGAAAACGACAGGGTGAGTGATACATTCATTGTGCGTGGTGCTTCACCTCCACCCCTCACCCCTTGGCAAAAACTTACTGAGGGAGTGCCAACTGAGCCGGATGGAAAGAATGTGAAGAGTGGTGGATTAATTATTAACGGCGGAAATAAAATCTATATCGTCAAAGGGAATAATACAAAGAGTTTCTACTCTTATGTCCCAGGAACAAGACCGGTTTATTTTGACTCAGTGCGAATCACTGGTAAGAGAGGGGTAAAGAAAGGAACCGGGATGGTCTTTGATGGCAACCGATACCTCTACTTTGTTCCTGGAACCAATACCAATCAGTTCTGGCGTTATGATACCACAAATAAAACCTGGGAAACCTTGCCATCGGTTCCCCTTGGTCCAAAGAATAAGAAACTGAAAGGTGGAACCGGTATCGCTTATGTTAATGGTAAGGTCTATCTCTTAAAGGGTTCAAAGACCAGAGAGTTCCTATGCTATGAGGTCGGCGGAGGTTGGGATACATTACCAAGCGCCCCAGAGGTAGCGAAACCGGGTAAAGGCTACGGCGACGGTAGTTGCCTCATTACCTATAATAACAATACCCTTTATGCCTTAAGGGGAAGATATAACGAGTTTTTCAAATATAACGTCAACCATAAATCCTGGTCAACTGAGAGTATTATGCCCTTTGTCCATCCGATGGTGAAGAAAAGAAAGAAGGTGGGTGAAGGCGCCTCAATGGTCTTAAAGGATGGTAAAATCTATGCCTTTAAGGGGAATAATACCAAGGAGTTCTGGATGTTTGACCCAACAATTGACAGATGGATAGAAAAGGAGACAATACCTAAGGGAGAAGAGAAGAAGTATGTGAAGGGTGGTGGCGGTCTCTGTCTCTTTGATGGCACAATCTATGCCCTCAAGGGAAATAATAGGAATGTCATCTACCGATACACCGGAACTGGCATACTATCCGCCTCTTCACCGAATACTGGAATTATGGGGAGTTTAACCGAAAAGAAGAGATACCTCGTTATTAGCCCAAATCCGACAAAAGGCTTAACCACAGTCTATTACAACCTGCCGGCAAAAGAGGTGGCGACCTTAAAAATCTATAATGTTTT
>CAYRLZ010000069.1:0-8095 GCA_964425275.1 uncultured bacterium
GTAAAATTCATCTTAAGGAGATTGGAGTAGTCGGTTGCTAAACTTATGCCTCTGGTCAAGGCATCCTCATTTGACCTCAGACCCTTTGTCTTCTCCTGATGGAGTGAAAAGAGAAATCCGTATCTATCTTTAAGGTTAAACCCCAAGAGAAGGGACAGGTTTGATGTCCGAAAAGAACCGTAGAGAAGCCTCAAGGAAGAAGTTAATCTTTCTGGTTTAAGGCCTTTGGGCGATTTAGTGATAAGGTTTAAGACCCCACCCAAGGCATTTGCCCCATAAATACTGGAAGATGCGCCCTTCACCACCTCAATTCTCTCTATGTTATGAGTGGGAATTAAACCAAGGTCGCAAATGCCGGTGGTTGGTGAGTAAAGGGGAAAACCATCAAGTAGAACCAAGACCTGTTGACTGGATGAACCAAAAAGGGATAGAGAAGTAAGACCTTTAAGAAAGGAATAACTTCGGATATCAACTCCTTCTTTAAGGAGGATGTTGGAAAAGTCGCCAAAGGTCTTTAAGGAAATAAGGTCTTCTAAAACAATGGCGGTTGCTACCGATAGTTTCTCAAGAGAGGAGGTAACCCGAGAGGCAGTAACAAAGATTGTATCAACCTGATAGATTTGGGCAAAGATAAATATTGGGGCGAGACTGCACGCAAAATAAAAGGTCTTTATTTTTGTAAAAGACATCATTCCTCCTTTCCTCGCCAAGAGGAATTAAGAGGGTGATAAAGAGGTCTCCTGGCTTACGGGTCAACCTACTCTCCCCGCCTTCCCAGCAAAAGCCAGTGGCAAAGTAGGGATTTCGTCGCCGCTCACAGTGGGCAGGACCGCGAGAGATTTTCACTCTCTTCCCTGATCCGTCCGCCGGTAGCAGACGGACTCCCATTTTTGGGACCTTTATCACCATAACTTCCATTATAACAAAACAAAACTATTAGTCAAGACCCATTTTTTCATAACCTTAAACTTGACAACTACCGAAATTCTGATATTCTTAAAATTTTAGGAGGGATTATGCGATACATATTCGCTTTATTAACGTTATGGCAATTCGTATTTAGTTTTACAGCAAACTCTTTTCGGTATCGGGCGACCGCCGGTCTCTTTACCGATGACTTTGATTTAATCCTTAACCCGGCCCGTATCCCGGAGGTGAAAGGAAATCGCCTCTTCACCAATCTCGCCAATCTCATTTCTCAAGATGAAGAAGTTGTTAGCAACACCTCGGAGAATACATTTCTCATTGGCGCCTCATCTGATTACCTCAAATTTCTCTATCCGGCTTTTATTCTTTCCCTCTCTTCGTATCAGTTGCCCCTGATGACTAATCTGACCGACCGTCAGGGAAGGCCAATTTTTGGCGAAGGAAGAGAAATAAGGACCGAATGGATTGATGAAGATAATAATGGCTCCTATGATTATAAGGTCGTCCAGTCTCTTTCCGAGAAGGCTTATCGGAGCGGAAAGGAAAATCACGGCTATTTAGGATTAGGGAAAAACCTGGGCGCTCTTTATTTCGGCATCGGTTATTTCCGTAATTACCAGGATTCCTCAAGGCAGGAGCCAGTGGATAACTTCACTTTCTCCCGAACTGAATCCAGTTTAGTCAGTGCCTCTTTCACTTATGCCGAGACCGCTCAATTTAGCGGGATAAGAAAGGGAGAAAATATTAGGGAAACCTTCTTGCTTTCTTCTCAATTCCGCAATGATTACCTCACCTTCGGTCTTAATATTGGTCTTCTGCCGGTGAGGATAAAGGAATCTTATAACCTGACGGGCGAAAGCCTTCGGTTCCGCTCAGCCGCGGATTTTGACCGTATCTTCAAAACATCTACCACTGACCTCCCCTATCAAGGAGTAAGTTGCCCAATAAACCTTTATTTCTTCGCCCGAAGAGAGAGGGATGTGGGTATAACCGGTTATGAGGGAAAGTATTATTTCTCTTATCTTATGGAGGACCTTAACCTAAAAGATGGGAAAATTCTCTCCTCTGATTCTTCCTCTATCAGTTTCAATCCTGGAAAGTTTTGGAAACGAGATACCACCTATGAGAAAGAATCGGGGAAGATAAAGCAAAATAACCTTTATTTAGCTACCCATCAACTCTTCTTCCCGACCAAGGTCTTTTCCTTAGGAATTGGCCTGCGACTTTTCTTTAATAGTTTCTTTGATTCCTCTTCTTCTCTAATCCGCCACTTTACCTACACCGTCTTTGATAATGGCGATTCGCTCCAAAATCGGAGTGATAGCACTGTGGAAAAGAGATTTGAGGAAGGTAGTTATGAGAAGACGACCGGAAGAACTTATTCTATCTCTTTCCCTTGCGCCTTTGAATACCGAATAACAAACTGGCTTGTCTTGCGACTTGGTTCGGTTTACACTTGGTCAATCGTGGACCGCTCAACGGTCGGTAAGTTGACTCTCTTTTCGCCGGAAAAGAGTGTCGTCACCTATGGCGACGGCACAAAACAGGAATTTGTGGTCTGGGGCGAAAAGAAGGAAGGGACAAAGGAAGAATATAAGAGGCAAATCAATACTACCACATTCTCTTATGGCATCGGGATAACCCCCAAAGAATTTATCTCACTTGACCTGACCGGCTTCCATAGGTTGAATGAATTAGATAACTGGAAGATTTCGGTCATCTTCAAATTTTAGGAGGGAAAGATGCAATCAAAACTTCCAAACTTCCAAAGTTCAGAAGTTCAGAAGTTATTAGCTTGGCTTCTGCTTGCCTCGTGCTTATTTGTTATGTGCAAGAAGGTCGATAATCCCTTAGAGGTTGACACCGATTTACCGGCTCGTTTCGGCAGTTCTAATCTATTTCAGGTGATTGCCACTTATCCAACCAATCGCGCCCTTTTAGTTGATGAAGATAATTCTCTCCCGGGGATTCAGGCAACGGTCATTATCACCTTTAGTGACTATTTAGATGAGAAAACGATTAAGGATGGATTCTCAATTTTTAATACGACGACATCTTCGCCTTTTTTCGCCGACACCTTCTATTACTCAGGCCTTGCCCGAAAGTTATATATCAAGTCTTCTAACTGGACACCTTCCTCGGCATTTCTTTTGACCTTAAAATCGGATAAGATAAAGAATCGGTTTGGTGCGGCTCTGGATGGTGACGGTGATGGTAAAGAAGATGGGGCACCTTTTGATAATAAACTCCTGACATTTTATACTACGGGTTCGTCTCCGGATAGTTGCCCGGACATCACCGCTCCGCGGGTGGTCTCAATTTCTCCGGATACCCAGCGGATTAGAAGTCGTATGCCTAATATCAACATCACCTTTAATAAACGGATGGATACCCTAACCTTCAATGATATAAATGTCAAACTCCTGGATGCGACCGGTTCATCAATACCAATAACGATTATGAGAGGTCTTACCTCGGTCTCTTTTCAGCCCCATGATTCTTTATTGTGGGATAGGGTCTTTACGGTCAAACTCATCTCCGAGGGGATAAAGGCTGAGAGTATTAAGGGAACTATCTCCTATCTAAGGAAATTGGACGGTAATTTTGATGGTCCGTCCGCAACCGAACCGGACTTCTCCTTCTATTTCCTCTTAGATTCTATTGCCCCACCGACGGTAGCCAATTTGACCCGAGGGCAAAATAACTTCCTGATTGAATTCTCAACCCTTATGGATGAGCGATCACTCACAGATGATAATGTAAAGGGCTTTGATGATAAAGGATACAATCCGGGGAGAATAGTTCTTAGGACCGAGAATAACCGAACGAAATTGGAGTATTACTTCACCCGACCAGTAGAAGGAAGGATTAAGGTTCTTGTCTTGCGCAGTGTGAAGTCTAATAAAGGACGGAATCTGGATGTGAACGGCAATGGCATCGGTGGCGAAATCTTTGACGACTACTGGAATCGATAATATAACCGGGAGTAGGGAGTAGTTGACGCAATGAAAAAATTATTCCCTACTCCCTTTTTAGAAAAGAAATAAAGATGATGAAACCACAGATTTCACAGATTGACACAAGATTAAAAAAGGAAAAATCTGGTGAAAATCTCGTGTTAATCTTGTGGTTGAAATATTTGTTTTTATCTGTGATTTCGTGTTTTCTATGAGTTTAATTTTTATCTGCCCTTTAAGTTCCATCCTTGCCTTGCTCTTTGCCCTCTTTTTTGCCCTCCGGATATTGAAGAAGGACGAAGGGACAGCGGAGATGAAACGGATTGCCGCGGCGATAAAAGAGGGGGCGCAGGCTTATTTGAAACAGCAGTATCGTGTGGTTAGCATCTATTTCATCTTTCTCTTCATTGTTCTTATTCTTCTGGCTTTACAGGGTTTATTACCAATATTTGTTCCTTTTGCCTTTATCACCGGCGGCTTCTTCTCCGGGCTCTGTGGTTATCTTGGGATGTCCATCGGGGTAAGGTCCGGCGCGCGGACCGCCAATGCCTGCCGCTCTTCTTTGAACGCCGGTTTGCGCCTTGCCTTCTTCTCAGGGATGGTGATGGGACTGATTGTTGTTGGGTTTGCCCTCTTAGACTTATTTGTCTGGTATTCGGTGTTGAATTATGTCTATCGGGGACTGGCGATTGGAGAACGGTTAGAAAAGATTGTCTCCACGATGCTCGGCTTTGGTATTGGTGCCTCTTCTCAGGCGCTTTTTGCTCGGGTCGGTGGTGGGATATTCACCAAGGCAGCGGATGTTGGTGCCGATTTGGTCGGCAAGGTAGAGGCAGGGATTCCTGAGGATGACCCAAGAAATCCCGCGGTGATTGCCGATAATGTTGGCGATAATGTCGGTGATATTACCGGGATGGGTGCTGACTTATACGAGTCCTATGTCGGTTCAATTGTGGCAACGATGGCTTTATCCGTGGCCGCTGGTTTAGGCGAGAGGGGGGTTCTCCTACCATTAGTGATTGCTAGCCTAGGGACTATCTCATCAATCATCGGTAACTTCTTCATCCAAACCAAAGAAGAGGCAACCCAAGGTGCGCTTTTGATGGCTTTAAGAAAAGGGATATATGGGACAACGATTTTGGTTATAATCGCTTCTTTCTTTTTAGTGCGGGCAATCTTAGGGGCGAAATATTTCCCGGTATATTGGGGATTGTTAGCCGGTGCCTTGGCTGGTGTCTTAATTGGTTTCTTCACCGAATATTTCACCTCCGATGCCTATTCACCAACCCGGGGTATCTCTTATGCGGCAAAGGCCTCAACGGCCACGGTAATCATTGAGGGGCTTTCGGTTGGTATGTTCTCAACCTTATTGCCGGTGATTACGGTGGCGGCGGCAATTACGATTGGCTTTTATTTAGCCGGTGGCGCCCATAACTTAAATCTTGGTCTCTATTCAATTGGGCTATCAGCCGTGGGTATGCTCTCAACCCTGGGGATAACATTAGCCAGTGATGCCTATGGTCCGGTTGCAGATAATGCTGGGGGCAATGCCGAGATGGCGAATCTTGGTTCCTATGTCCGAGAAAGGACTGATGCCCTTGATGCCCTGGGCAATACAACCGCTGCCACCGGTAAGGGATTTGCCATTGGGGCAGCCGCGCTTACCGCTTTAGCCCTAATCGCTGCCTATCGGGATGAAATAAGAATTGTAAGTAAGGGTTTGCGCGAGGTTAACTTAAACCTCTTAGATGCCCGACTATTTACCGGGGTAATTATCGGGGCGATGCTGCCTTTTGTCTTCGCCTCCTTCATAATGCGGGCAATCGGTCGGACCGCTGGTTTGATTGTGGAAGAGGTGCGGCGGCAATTTCGGGAGATTAAAGGGCTTCTCGCCGGCGACCCGCAGGCTAAGGCGGACTATGGTCGGGTGGTTCGCATCTGCACCGCCGGGGCACAGAAGGAGATGGTTCTACCGGCGCTTCTGGCAATAATTGCCCCGATTGGCATTGGCTTAATTCTGAGTATTGAAGGAGTGGTTGGACTATTGACCGGTGCCTTAACTGGTGGTTTTGCCTGTGCGGTAATGATGGCCAACTCTGGAGCGGCCTGGGATAATGCCAAGAAATATATTGAGAAAGGGAATTTAGGCGGCAAGGGTTCAGAGGTTCACAAGGCGGCGGTGGTCGGTGATACAGTTGGTGACCCCTTAAAAGATGCGGCTGGTCCTTCTTTAAACATCCTAATAAAATTGATGTCAATGGTCTCAATTGTCTTCTTAGGCTTCATCCTGAGGTTCGCTTTATTGAAGTAAGGGAGCCCACCTGGCGTGCCCTTTTAACCGTTGATAAAAGAAAGCCAACTGGATTCTATCGCCGAAAGAGAACCTTCTTTCTTATCCTTTCTTTTGGTGTTTCAATTCTTAGAAAATAGAGACCCCTGGGTAAGATTTTACCACCTTCATCCCGGGCATTCCAATGGATTGGGGAAAGACCTTTAATTGATTTAACCAGTTGACCACTGGCATTATAAACATCAATTGTGATTGCCGAACCAGAAAAAGAGTTGATGGTAAGGATTGACCGAAACGGATTGGGATAAAGGCTTAACCCATAATCTTCTTTTGGGGATTTAACTTCCTCTTCAATCCCCAACCTTTCCCTAAATACCCTTTCCGCCCAGTAGGCAGTTGTAGCCAGTCCCGTTGTATCACTTGGGGAATAGGGTGAGGCGATTAATGCATAGTAAAAACAAGCACTTGATTCCGGCAAGAGGTCAAAAGGACCAGAGGCAATAAGAAACCGCTTATCACCTGGGATTTCATCAATACTATCAAAGGTATTACTGGCCATCATTTGATACCGCTCTTGGTCATTTCTTGGGTCATTCTCAATTGTCCATAGACGGTAGGAAGAGATATTTTCTTGAACAGAAGAGGCGAGAAAACTTATCGCCACCGCCCCTGGCGTGCCTCCTTGCCAAAATTGACCTGGTTGTTCAACGCCATCGGAGTCATAGATAAAACCGGTATTCTTCACCCTTATCGTATCCGTTCCGATGAAAAAGAGTTTATTTCGGATAAGTCCTCCCATATCATCCCTATATTGTCCAACATCGCCATCAAGTTGAATTCCAAAGTAGATATCATTGATTGGGTAAGGATTAAAATTAAAAAGTTCGTATTTAAAAAAGATAAAGTCCCGAGCAATTGAATCATTAAAGGCATAAACGGTTAAGGCAACATCAATCCCGATTGGTCTATCATTCGGATAATGACGACTTGGGTCTGAATCGCTGAAACAGCAGAAGAAATCTCTTTCCGAGCGCGGAGAGATTGGTGCCATTGGGAATCTACTTCTCGGTGGTGGCCAATCACCAGGATAGACATAGATTCTATCCAATGAATCGGTATAGCCACTCCGCCAGTATCGGCAAAGGGTCGGGACCATTTCCGAAAGACCGCTATTTGCTTCATAACCACAGGCTACGAGGGTATCGTTATTCTGGATACAGCCAATCCAAATCCCGGCACCGAAGATATAATAATTTCTTAATGGTTTTGGCCAGTAAGCACCGGGATTATTTCCATTGTGACCGAACATTCCAAAGTTATTGATGGCGCAGGCGAGGCGGTTAAGTTCCATCCATTTTGTATCATAGATGGCTAACAAAAAAGTTGGCAGAATTAAAATCAAGAGATACCTTCTCATAAACCCTCCTGACAGAAAATTATACTGGAATAAAAACCAGCACTAAAAGGGGAGTTGAACCCCTTAACTTAAATATTAACAAAAAAAAAAGCGCCCCCTGTCAAGAGGTAATTTTTAGACCTAATAGATAGTTAATAACTATGTGTATTACCTGTGGATAATATGTGGATAATGTGGATAACTACATAGATACTGACATTATTAACTCTTTCCCATTTAGTCAATCTGAATAATAATTACCCTTAAATCTTCTCTTTTCAAGACTTATTTTTTATCCCCATTATTCCCGTTTCATCAGCAAAGACAGTTATATTTTTATATTTAATATTGTATAAGAAACCTATTGTAGTAAGAAATCTTAATAAATTAAAATTTAGGGAAACACTTTGAGCGGATTTTTACTCTATATTTAGATATGGGAAAAAGGCTAATTTTATTAAGTATAGTTAAATCAATAACTTATACTTTATACTTAGGAGGTAAAAATGAGAGGATAGAATAACT
>CAYRLZ010000070.1:0-11370 GCA_964425275.1 uncultured bacterium
GACCGGGTCTTTTTCATAGCGGATCTTCTCATAATATGTTTCAGTAATAGCCATAGATTACTCCTTTTTGGGAGATTATAGGATTTTAAGAATCTTTTCAAGTCCCGGATCCAAAAGATCTCTCTAGGGTAGATACCATGTTTAGAAACAGTACGAAAAAAAAGTGCTCTTGACAAATATCTAATCTTCGGTAAAATATAAAGAGAATAATGAGTTAAAAAGGAGGATATATGATTATAGCATTTTTCCTCAGTTTGATGCAGTTGATACCCAATGCCCAGCTCCAGGACTTAAATCCGGGCTATCTCATCATTACCCACGACACCGGAAACTGCAAACTCTCACTCTGCTCCTTTGGCCATATCGGTTATACCGGTTCCAATCAAGCCCAAGGCGAAGGCTTTAAGTATCCAAAGACTAGTGTTAGTCACCTCTTCTTTGGTGGATTGGCGATTGGCAATTCTAAGGAGTATGTGGCTGATGCCTTCTTTGGGTTGCAATCGGTTGACTCCCGAGATTTCCGAATAATTGATTCCCTTTACCGTTTCTCCCGCCTCGGACTGCAGGAATATAAAATGGCAATTAATGATGGTAATCACCCAACACCTAAAAATCTCAGGATTGAGCAATACAGCCTTGCCATCCCGGACCCAAGATATGATGATGGTGTGATAATTGAGTATGCCATCACCAATGAAGGCGCAGCACCGATTGGTGACCTTTATGTCGGGATCTTTCTTGACTGGGATTTAGGAACGGCTAATACAAATCGGGCTGGGACTGATACGATAAGGAGAGCTACCTGGATGCGCCAGGCAGCAACCGATAACCCGACAGTTGGGACAAAAATCCTCTATCCCTATTCCTGGGCAAACCTCTTCTGCACCGACCACGATATCTATGTCTATCCAGTTCAGGGGATGCATGATACAACAAAATATAAAATTATGTCCGGGGCAATAAGAAAATACGCATCAGATAGGAACTATGACTGGTCAACCTGTAACTCAGTCGGTCCTTTTTTGCTTAATCCGGGTGAGCGAGTCGTATGTGCCTTTGCCATTCTCGGTGGAACCAGCCTCGCCAATTTCCAGGCAAATTGTGATTCTCTCCAATCCTTCTACGATAATAATGTCGGTATAAGCGCCGCGCCGAAGAAAAACCTACCTTTCCTCCGTCTATCCCCAAATCCCTTCAATAAGAAGGCAACGATTACCTTATCACTTCCGCAAAAAGAATTCTTCTCCCTTTCCCTTTACGATATAACCGGCCGGTTACTCACCAATCTCTATCGGGGTAAAGGGGATTCTTATACCGGAGAGATAAAAAGGCCTCAATCAAGTGGTATCTACTTCCTCCGTCTGGAAGGACAGGAGACAAAAAAGACCTGGAAGGTGATAGTGACAGAATAAGGTATAACAAAAAGAGAAGGGCGGAGGCAATTGCCTCCGCCTTTTTTATTCTGCGCTCGGTGTCTCCTATTCTACCAAAATCACCTTTCTTATCCGAGCATTCTCCTTTAAGAAATAGAGACCGGTTGTCAGTCTTTCCTTTTTGACCGGTAGCCCACAGACATTATAAAGTGTTGCCGTGTTCCACCGGCAAAAATCCTTGATTTTCATCACCGTTGGGAGAAAAGAGATTTCCTTTGGTTGGGCAATCTCTTTGACACCAAGTCCAACATCAACCAGGGCGCGAATCATCACATCAAATTTTGGATTACGATAGGGTGACCAAGATGTAGTATATTCCCAGCAGAGCCGGGAGGAAGGAGGAAGGGTATCCATACCAAAAGAGGGTTGGTTGGCCGTCGCTGATATGAAGCCGATAAAGAAACCACCACTCGTTATATTCACCGGGGTTGGGAAGTTTACCGTGTACCACTGCTGGGTTGAGATACTGACCGTGGTTTGGAATAGGGTTTCCCCGGGTGAGCCAAGAGGACCATTATCATCAAGCACCAGGACACTGACCGATGTTGCTGGTGAAGCCGAGGCGAAAATCTTTGCCCCGGTTATCTTTGTCGGATACCTTGGTGGATAGAATTTATTACCGTAGCCCCCTGGACCATTCCAGTAATACAGTGCCCGGGGGGTTGATAAATCTTCCCATTTTAGTTCGGCCGGATATTGGATTACCCGCATCTCCAAAACAATTGAATCATTCCCCGGGACTGAATCCCCACTAAGGGCGGAACGGATGACCATTGTATAAAGTCCCTGAGTGGTTGGGCGGAAATTCCGGGAGAATCGGATATCCACTACCTCACCAGGATTTGTCCCAGAGACTTGGAAGGTATCAGCATAAACAACTGAGGTACCACTCCGGATTCGACAGAAGACCGGGAAGGCACCGGTTGGAACACTACCCGTGTTTTTAACCTTACCAACCGGAAAACAGGTATCGCCGATATGAATAAAGACCCCTTCGCTCTTATCGTTCATCACCGACCAGCAAGCAATGTCTCTTGCCTGATAATTAGTCGTGGCTGGTGGATAAAACTTTATCGCTAAATTGGCGTGGGGTAAATTATAATTAGGCTGTCCAGCCGCCAGATAAGAAAGTCCAATTCGGCCGACGATATTCTCAATCCCAATAGCCGAAGAACCCGCCGACTGCCAGCCGTTATAAGGGGCGCCGTTCTGGGTTTGATACTGGAAATATATCGCGCTATCGGCCCGGGAGAGGATTATCTGAAAGGTATTAGAACCACCGGTATTCCAGAAAGGAACATTGATAAAGGAGATGATGCAGGTATCCCGGTTGTTTGTGTAGTAGTAACAACTCGGATTACCAGCACCGAAGTCCAAATCGCACATCATTGGTGCTAAGACATCGTTGGGAAGATTGGGGTCTGGCAACCTGGGAAAGGGGTGAGCATATAAGCCGTTGTCGTTAAAAGAGATATAACCATTGGAGCCGACATAGAAACTATTCACCCGATACCAGTAATAAGGAAACTCAAACCCAATGGGAAAAGGACCAACGACATTATCGTCTGCCAACCCGGTTATTCTAATGCCGTTCTGGGTAATATCAATCCAGTTATAAGTCGGGGCGCCGGGCGCGGTCGTATCAGAATCAATCCAGCGATAACCGTAGACATCAGGACCTCCTACCCCAAAGAACGATTGGGCCGGAAAGGTGATTGGTTGTGATAGGTTAATTAAAGCCACTAAGAGAAGACTTAACATATAACCTCCTTTTATTAACCATTATTATAAAAAATTCTTGCCCACATGTCAAGTGCCCAAGATGTAATTGCTATGATTATTTTTTATCTAATTGCCCCCTCCGGGCAGACTTCAATACAACAAAAGCAGGCGATACACTTTCGTCTTAAATACCTTATCTCCTCCCCTTCTTGCTGCAGGCCGGAGACTGGACAAATCTTGACACATTCCCCACAAAGTTGGCATCTACTTTTATCAATCTTAATCCCTTTTTGCCTCCTTGGGTGATAGGTAATCTTAATTATCCGGCGCAGGAGATAATCGCTTAACTTAAATGGCCGTTTAAATTTCGCTATTCGGTAGAAATCACCAACAATCTCTATCTTTTGGGGATTAAAATAACTGAGGCTTTTTGCCCAAGATAGAAAACCAATACTCAGTGGCGCTATCCCAGCCATCAACGCCAATGAAGCATCGGCCTCGTAACCATTCCGAGAAACAATAATCCGGTTGAATGCCCGCAAACTACCCAGAGAAGGTCCAAACCCCTCCATACCAATAATCCCATCAATAATCGTTAAATCGGGTCTCCGGACCTCATAGATTGAAACAATCGCCCGGGAAAAATCCGAAGGGTTAGGAAAAGAGTAATGAATCCTTGGCTTCTCCCGCCCCACTAAAATCCCATACATATTCTTAATTGCCCCAGTTAAAACGGTAAGATTATGGGTCTTAAAGCGCGGTAAGGATATTAGAATATCACAATTTAGAACCTCACCGGATATAATTACTTCACCGACCTCTTTTGTTTTCACCCGAGAGGGATTTTTACTAATATCCCGAAAATGCCCAAGTGCTGCCTCCATTATCCCGGTCTTCTTAGCCACCTGAATTGCTGCGCCCTCGCTGATTAAACCTGGATTATCACCAACGATAACTTCGCCGCCTGCTTCTAAGACATACCCGACCACGGCCCTTATCACCTCGGGTGATGTCGTTACCCCTTCTTTTTTAGGAGAGAGCATATTGGGTTTTATCAGCACCCGCTTATTCTTAAAGTTAAAGGGGAAGTCCTTAAAGATGATTGGGACTAACTCTTTCAAATCTAAATAAGTGGCTTTATATATCTTGGTCATTTTATTATTATTATAATCATCCCTAATAAGAAGAGATAAAAGGCAAAGAGGTAGAATTTCTTTCTCACCATTATCCTCTGGAGGAGATAAAGAGCAAGATAACCAAAGAGAAAAGCAAAAAGAACACCAATTAGCCACAGGAGAGAAGGTGCCCCTATTTGAACCAGGGGAGCCACTTCGTAGAGCGTTGCGCCCAAAATGGCCGGCAGGGATAAGAGAAAGGAAAACTCAAAGGCCATATCGGGTTTAATCCCGAAAAGCAACAGAATAGAAACCGTTGCCCCGGAGCGGGAAATCCCTGGAAAAACGGAAATCAATTGAAAAAGACCGCAAACCAGGGCATCTAAATATCTTATCTCTCCTCTCTTACTTTGAGCAAAACGAGTCAAGAAGAGTAAGAAGCCGGTGGCCATAAGAAAATAACCGATGGCAAGAAGGGAAGAAAAATACCGGCTCGCCAATTCTTTAAGGTAAATTCCAAAAAGTAAAGGTAAAGAGGCGATGATTATCTTTACTAGGTATTTATAATCCCGAACTTTAATCTTTTCCACTATCACCTTAGAGAAAAAGAAAAGAAGTGCCAAAAATGTCCCAAAATGGAAGAAGACCGCCCAAGATAAACGAAGGTCTTTGGGTATGGAAAATATCTCTTCTAAGATTGCTAAATGGGCCGAGGAAGAGACCGGCAGAAATTCCGTTAACCCCTGAACGATTCCAGCAATGATGATAAAGAAAAGCATCTTCAGAGAGCAATTTTGGTCAATAAATGAATCTTGCCGGACAGGATATTCCCCCAGTCGCCGACTCCATAAGCAAGTTCCAAAAGAAGTTCCTTAAAGAAAAGTTCTAAGCCCAATCCGTAACTTGTGTGCCCTTCAAAGGTTGACTCCTTTCTTTTCACCCCCCAATCAAAAAAGGGGAAGAAAAAATTAGAACCAATCGGAAATCTTAATTCCTGCCGAGAAAGGAAGACTAATCTTGCGGGAAATTCTTCTTCTCGGAAACCTCTCAGTCTTTCCCTCCCTCCTAAGAAGGTCATTTCCGATTCCCGGACGGTGTCGGAAAAGACCCCCTCGCCCAAAAAGGAGAGCGCCAAAATCATCCGGTGGCAACTAAAAAAAGTTTGACCTTTAATTTTCACTCCGCTTTTCATCTTCCGAGATAAAAGGGGATTTGCCTTTTTTGTGCCGGCATAAGAGAGAAACGAAAAAAGAAATCCCCGCTGCGCTGGCCGACCTTCCCGGGTATCCCAGCGCACCTCCTGCCCCAGATAAGAAAAACTAATCCCCTCTTGCTTAAATTCCTGGATTTTCTCTCCCCCCACCAGAAAAGAAAAGGTAAGGAATTCCTGTCCGGTCCTCATCGCTAATTGGACTTGCCATGCGGTCTTGGCACTTAGGGTGTCGTCGGTCTTATGAGTGAAAGAGAGAATAGTCTTTCTGGTAAATAGCAAAAAGGGCTCGGTATAAGAGAGGAGATATTCGACTCGGGCGAGGTCTTTTCTCCATTTTGCCGACAAATTTCTTTGGGTATAAAATAGGTTGGGGAATGCCAGGGATAAAAAACCGGAGAGTTCTTTTCCTCTTGGCCGAAAACCGGCGAGAAAACTAATCTCCTGACTCGTCTTTTCTTTTATGTGAATTTTTAAGTGATAATTACCCCCTTGGGCGGGTAAAAGTTCTAACCCTTGGAATTCAAGCCTTGACCCTAAGTCTTGGGTTGCCCTTTTAATTCGGTTGGTAACTACCTTTTCCGAAAAGATAAATTCCGAAGGGAAGGAAAAGATGCGCCTCAGTAGCGCTTGATTGGTTTGGACTTCACCGGTAAAGGAAATCTCTCTTATCCAAACCTCTGGCCCTTCTTCAATAACTAAGTCGTAGATGATGGTGTCGGCCTTCCGAAAAAAATTTTTCGGTCTTATTTTAGTAAAGGGTCTTCCCTTATCCGCATAATATTGAAGGAGGCGGGAAATATTCGCCTCAACCTCTTCCTCGGACTGGACTACGGTTTTGTATCGGAGGGGCAGACTTTTCACCCCCTCGGCTACACCGCTCCACTTAAATTTAAGAACCTCTTTGGTCGGACCCGATGAGCCGATTAGTGCTAACGTCAAACCAAAAACGCAAAAATCAAAATAGGTTGGCCCTTTGAACTTTGACCTTTGAACTGGTCTTCTCACTGGAAGAGGTAAGGTCGCCAGTTTCTGGGGATTTCCGGTAGGGAACTCAAAAGAAAAGTAAAGATATTAGGTCTTTTCGGGAGACGAATTGGGGTTAATTTGCTCTCCTTTAAAGTCTTCCCTCCTTTCTTTGTATTACAGGCACTACAGGCGGTAATAAGATTTTCCCAGGTATCCTGACCACCTAAGGACTTAGGGATGATATGGTCAGTAGTTAAAGGGACATCGCTTGCCCCACAGTATTGACACCGATAGTTATCGCGCCGGAAGATATTCCGTTTGGTTAAAGGGATATCCCGCCGTCGGACCTTGACATAATAAGAAAGTCTGAGCACCGAAGGGAGAGGCAGGGAATTGTTAACCGTCCGAACCTTTATTCCAACATAGGGTTCAATCAATTCCGCCTTCCTCAGATAGAGAAGAATCAAAGCCCGCTTTGCCGAGGTAATCGTCAGGGGCTCATAATTCGTATTGAGTAGGAGGACCTTTTTCTGCCAAAGAAAATTCATTCTTCTACCTTCACCCCTTCAAACCAAAGTTCTTCCTTAATCCTTTTCATCCAAGTTTTACACCTTTCAATCTCCGTTTCCGCATAATTGTAATAAAGACTTTTGACCGGGACCTTTTGATATTGGGCGAGAGCCATCCGATATAAATAATAGGATGCCTTCTTACCGGCCACGGTCTTTGATTTATATTCTCTCTCGGCTTTTACCTTTAGGATATCGCCATAGACTACCGCTGCTATATCTAAGTCCGGGGCAATTCTTATTGCCTGTTTTATCTCCTCTTCGGATTTGACCAAATCACTGGTTGTCCGGTAGAAATCAGCACTCTGAACATAGACCCGGGCATCTTCCGGGGCTAACCGCTTCGCTGTTTTTAAGTCAGCCAGTGCCTTCTGTGTCTCGCGTTTCTTTGTGTATATCTCCGCCCGTTTTAAGATGGCACCTAAATTATCCGGTTTTTCCTTCAGGATAAAAGAGAGCTGAGCCAGGGCACTATCATAGAGATTTAGATTAATGAGGATATCCGCATATTTCTCACGCAAATCAATATATTCTGGGAAACGTGAGCAACAGGGCGCATACATCTCTCGGGCTTCCTTATATCTTCTCTCTTTTATCAGAAAGTCGCCGTACATTCGGCGGATTGCGATATCGTCCGAAAATAGTCTTATCGCCCGCTGATAAATTGAATCAGTCCGGCGGGGCTGACCTTGCTCAATATAGATTTGAGCTAAACCGAGATATAACTCAGAGAAGGTGCTATCTAAGGTAATCCCAACATAATAAAGACTCTCCGCCCGGGGATAGTCTTTTACCGACAGATAGAGGTCAGCCAAGGCCTCATAGGCCTTTACCTTTTTGCGGTCTAAGTTTAGTGCCTTCTGAAAATAGATTTCGGCCTGAGTGAACTCTCTCTTCCTTTTATAAATACTGCCGACCGCGATATAGGCGGGATAGAAGGTTGAGTCATAATTGAGGGCGACAAGGAATTTTTCTAACGCCCGCTCTAAATCTCCGCTTTTAAGTATTTCGGCCCCGAGGGAATAGTTTTGCTCGGCAAGTTTCCTTCTTTCCGCCACCTCTTCTTCGGTGAGTGGTTTTACCGCCGGTTTACTTGATGCACAATTAAAGAAGAGCAAAAGGAAAAGAAGACCGAAAGCCAGTATTAAAGAAAGTGCCTTGATTTTCTTTTTTGCCTTTCTATTCATTTCACCCTTCACGCAAAGACGCCAATCGTAAAGCGTGAATGGAGCCGACGGGATTCGAACCCGTGACCTTTTGACTGCCAGTCAAACGCGCTCCCAACTGCGCCACGGCCCCAATTTTATCTTGTCTATTATAATTTACCAGAATTCTTAAAAAAATCAATGGCCGGAGGGAGATACCTCTATCATCACCCGTCGGGCATAGATTACTGCCCCATAGATACCCCTTGCCCCTTGGAGATTGCCACCGCTCAAAAAGAGGTCCTGCGAACCTTTCTTCCAGGCACCATTAATTGCCATTAAATCAATTAAATATCGCCCGGGAAAGAAATTGCCCGCGGAATCTTTGCAGGCCGCCTCCGGGATTAAGCAAAAGGTATCTTTCACCGAAGCACTAAAACCTTCGGCTTTATTTGCCGTATCAATCGGCGAAAGCCCAATAATATAACGTTCGGCACTGTCACTCTTTGACCAAACTACCCGGATATTAGTAAAGGTAAGCGTCTCGCCATTTTTTGGTTCTACAATAGAAAAACTATCGGGTAGGACACAACTCCCAGTTATGGTATCGGTTCCGGTAATGATTAATAGATTATGCCGCTTTTTATATTCCAATTCCAGGCCGGCTTTAAAGTAGACACCCTTGGTTTTTTCGGGGAGGACGATTTCGGACACCGAGACCAACGCCTGGGAAACCGGTTCAACTGTGGCCGGTAAATCATCCGTGAAGTTGGTATCAATTGGTTGTTCAATAAAGAGGTTAAGCAGTCGTGTCCGACCGACGAGCACCGTTGCGGTATTGCTCTCAACCTCCAAACTCTTCGCTACCTGAGCGGTCACGACCAAGAATTTGTATTCTTCTTGGCAACCGAGCCCGAGGCAAAGCCCAAGTAAAAATAAGGCACTATCAGTTATCCGTTTATTCATTCTATCTCCTTAGTCTGGGAGACAATCATTTTTAATTTCTTTAATATCATACAGAATAATTCTTGAAAAGTCAACTGCTCGTGTCCCGAATTGTGGGAAAATTTCTATAAGTTTATGGATAATAAATAATAAAATGTCTGGTCAATGGGAGTGCTTGGCACCTACTTCGGAGGGTATAGGAAAGAGAATAGGACTGTCAATAGAAAAGAGAATAGCATCCCGAATAGCACTCCTAATAGGACCGAGAATAGAACTCCCAATAGGATAGGGAATAGAGCCTTCAATAGGATAGAGAATAGGATTATCAATAGGCAAGAGAATAGGATACCGAATAGAATTCCGAATAGGCAGGAGAATAGAACATAGAATAGGGCATTTAATACCATACCCAATAGCACCCCCTGTAGCACTCCCCCCTTCAAAAAGAAAAATCCCCTCCTGTGCTGGGTAGATTGGTCACAGATAAAAGGGGTCAGGTCTTTTTAAATAGTTATTATCTTATCTCATTTTTACCTCCCGAGTATAAAATATAAGTTATTGATTTAACTATACTTAATAAAATTAGCCTTTTTCCCATATCTAAATATAGAGTAAAAATCCGCGCAAAGTGTTTCACAGAATTAATACAAAAAAGATGAAAATACGGGTTTGGCATAAATTTGTTAAATAAAAAAACCGCAGAGTAGAAAGCGGGTGGTCGTTTCCGATAGAAAGTGGGGTTATTATTTAGGCGGGATGAACAAAGGAGGTTGAGATGGAATGGCTATCGGAAACGGACTTTCTCACTCTGCGGTTTTTTAGTAATCTTAACACAAAATTTAATCATCCCGCATCATTTTTCATTATATGATAATTTTAAGTATTTGTCAAGATATGCTATTATAAAAGAAGTCGCAAAGGTTGACCTTTTGTTAAATTCGTTTAGAATAAAATAGGTGTTTAATGAAGCAATGCCTTGCCCAAGAAAATGAAAAGGGAGGGACAATGAAGCAAATTAAGACCCGATTTGGTCTTTGTTTGATTATAATCTGGGCAATCAGCCTGGCCGGCGATGTGGCACTTACCGTTTATAATCAGAACATCGGCTTAGTTAAAGAAGAGCGGACGATTAAACTTAATAAAGGGGTGCAGGAGGTAAAATTCACTGAGGTAGCATCCCAGATTGATGCGACCAGCGTCCATTTCCAATCGCTAACCGCTCCTAATGAAGTATTGGTCTTAGAGCAAAACTTTGAATATGACCTCGTGAGTCGGGAAAAACTCCTGAGGAAATATATTGATAAGGAGATTGAGATTGTGCGCCGCTTGGGCATCAGCGGTGAAAAGACGGAGACAATTAAAGGAACACTCCTTTCCACCAAAGACGGCTTGACTGTAAAGGTTGGGGAGAATATCTATCTTAACCCATCCGGTGAGGTAATCCTCAGTAAACTGCCTGAGGGTTTGGTGACAAAACCGACCCTCTCCTGGTTAATTGACTGCGGGCGTCCGGGCGAACATAAGGTTGAAGTAAGTTATCTAACATCCGGGATAAATTGGAATGCCGACTATGTGATAGTCTCGGATAAGGATGATAAGAATATTGATTTGAGTGGCTGGGTAACGATAAATAATCAATCGGGGGCGACCTATAAGGATGCCAAACTAAAACTGATTGCCGGTGAGATTCATCGGGTTACACCACCAGTTGGAGTTCTGGACTATCCCGCTACGGAAAAGATGGCACCCCAAGTAGCCCGCGCCCAATTTGCCGAGAAGCCATTCTTTGAATATCATATATATACCTTACAGCGCAAGACAACCATTCGGGATAACGAGACCAAACAGATTGAATTCGCCTCAGCCCGTCAGGTGCCGGTAAAGAAACTCTTCATCTACGACGGCGCCCGGATGCCGTTTTATGGCTATTCCGAATATTCCCGCGCCGACCAGAGATACGGAACCGAGAGTCAAAAGAAGGTATATGTGATGCTTGAATTTAAGAACGCCAAGGATAATAAATTGGGCATCCCTTTGCCGAAAGGTAGAATGCGTGTTTATAAGGAGGATACCGATAAGTCTCTGGAATTTATTGGCGAGGACTGGATTGACCATACCCCAAAAGACGAACTGGTTCGGATTTATTTAGGCGATGCCTTTGATATTGTGGGCGAAAGGGTCCAAACCGATTTCAAAAGAGGCGATGACTGGGTTGTGGAATCTTATAAGATTACCATCCGCAACCATAAGGAAGAGCCAGTC
>CAYRLZ010000071.1:0-10478 GCA_964425275.1 uncultured bacterium
TCTCTTTAAGGATTTCAATAAGTCTCTTTCTTACCCGGACCGGGTCTTTTTCATAGCGGATCTTCTCATAATAGATTTCGGCAATACCCATAAATTCCTCCTTATTGGGAGATTATAGGATTTTAAGAATCTTTTCAAGTCCCGGATCCAAAAGATCTCTCTAGGGTAGATACCATGTCTAGAAACAGTACGCTTGACAGTTGCCAAAAATTGAGATACGATGTCCTATGTTTATAATTTCTCTTTTCTTAACCCTCTATTTTAGTTCCGGGCAGTTTGTTTCGGCTGACTCCGGCTATATCTGGCCAATCTCTCCGCAGAGTGCACCTCACCCCTTAGGGAATAATTGGGGGAATTTTCAAAACTATGGCGGTTCTTCTTATTTTCATAATGGGATTGATATCATAACCCCTGGCCAACAGGGTGTGCCAGTTTATGCGGTCGCCAAAGGTTGGGTTAAAGCCTGGCTCACGATTGAAGCGGATTACCATTGGCGCCTGGCAATTTGTGACTCTAACTTAAATTATACCGGGAGAGCACCGGGTTGGCTTTATGCCCATATTGACCCAAGGCGGCCCCATAAGGAAGAGGGCGATTCGGTTCTTCCCGGGGAGGTGATTGGTTATTTAGTTCCGTGGCCGGTCTCGGGTTTTGACCATATCCACTTTGCCCGGATTTCCGACACCGGGAGGTTATGGCGAAGGTCAAATCCTTCACGTCCAACCTGGTGGTTCATCCAAAATCCTTTAACCTTAATTTATCCGAATACCGATACGGTAAGTCCTACCTTTGAAAATGCCCGACCTGGTCAGAAATTCGCCTTCTGCCGTAATAATTCTTCAACCTATCTTGACCCGATGAACCTTAGCGGTGATGTTGATATAATTGCTAAGATTTATGATAAGACCGGCTGGTCAACCGGCAATTCTACCTGGGATAAACTGGCACCATACAAGATAGAATATTCAATTACCGGTATGAATCGGGTAATTCCCCAGACTCTATCTTTAATATTTAAATATACCCTCCCCCCATCCGGGACCCAAGATATCCGGGCGGTTTATAAGGAAGACGCTACCTGCCGCTCCCGTGGTGATTATAATAATCGGGATTATTATTTTATTATCACGAATACCGATGGTGATTCCATAATTGAAATTGCCGATACCTCCGGTAAGTGGTCAACCCAAAACTTCCCGGACGGTAATTACTGGGTGAAGGTGTTTGCGTATGATGTGGCTGGGAATTGGGCAGTGGAGAGTATGGAGGTGCGAACAAATAATGGCGTTGGGATAGGGGAAGAAAAAGAACCTAAATCACGAATACCAAGTCATAGCAGAACCGAAACCTCTAACCGAATTCTCATCTATGATGCCCTCGGTCGGAAGACGGAAAAGATGGATAAGAAAGGGATATTCTTTATAATGGAGAAAGGAGGTTTTAAGAAGAGTATCGTGATAAAGGATAAGAAATAAAATTAGTTAATTGGAGTTAAGCCGTAAGAGTTAATCCATTAATCTTTGGCAAAAGGAGGGTAATATGAAAATAGAGAGGATGAGCAGTATGAAGTTAAGTCGTCCGGCTTGGCAATTAAGATTTCTCCTCCTGCTTGTCATTCTTGGTGGATTTACTAACGGATTTTCGGCCCAAAATCCTTTTAGACCACAAGGATTTGGTGAGTTCCTTCCATTATTTCGCCCGGATGAATTTCGTATCGGGTTCTGGGACAGAGCTCAATTTGACCCGGCAATTGAAAGACCACCGCTTGATAGTGAATTAATCCTATTGGATTATCCCGGGGATGGAACTGGATATTATTTAATCCAGTTCGCCGGTCCAGTTTATCGTGAGAGAATTGAAGAGATTAGAAGGCGCGGCGTCTTATTTGTCGGTTTCCACTCTCGCTATTTAGCATTTGCCAAGATGACCCGAGACCAAAAGAAGGAGTTGGAAAACTTTCCCTTCATCCGCTGGGTAGGGATTTATCAACCGGGATATAAGTTCCATTCCCAAACCCTAAAAGAAACCGGTTTCGGTCGAGCAACCGTTTCTCTATTCTATCCGGAAGATATTTCAGCAGCGATTTCCGATTTATCCCTTTTAGGTTGTGAGATTGTCCGCTGGTCGGTCTCAGAGGATTTTAAGGTAATTGAGGTTGATTGTTCCAGAGAGCAGGTGTTGGCGATTGCCAAACTACCTTATGTCTTTTCAATTGAAGAATGGCACCCACCGGAATTGGAGAATGAGAAATGTCAGTGGGTAGTTCAGACCTGGTCAGAGAATGTCAGGCGCATCTGGGACCAGGGAGTTTACGGTGTAGAAGAGATTCTCGGTTTTACCGATACCGGTCTTGATGTTAATCACTGGGCATTCCTTGACCCTTCGGTTCCAATAACCGATACCGGGGAATTTCCTACGCACCGGAAGGTTGCGCTATTCAAAAATTATACCTACCGGGGAGTTGGCGACCCAGACGGGCACGGCACTCATGTGGCAGGGACGATTGGCGGCAACGACTCAATAAATGGTGGCACGAATCCGAATGACGGCCATTCTAAGGGAGGCAGGCTGGCGGTGCTTTCCCCAATTCCACAACCAACCGGTTGGGACTTAACCGGACCTTTTAATATGCTGACCAACTGGTTAAGAAATCCCTCGTTAAGAGCCAGAACCATCTCCAACTCTTGGTGGACGGGAACAATGGGGCAATATACCAATGCCAGTGCTTCAACTGATGTCTTCTGTTGGAGAAACAAGGATGTGGTCTTGATTAAGTCCTGTGGTAATCAGGGGCAGGGTTCGCAATACCGAATTACCGAACCGGGAAACTCCAAGTCAATAATCGCCTGCGCCTCTTTACAGAACGGTCTCAATTCCACAATCCTCTCTTCCTTTTCTTCGCGTGGACCGGCCTCAGACAACCGGATAAAACCAGATATCGCGGTTCCCGGTGAAGGAATCTATTCCGCTCAGAGGAGTACTCAGAACAGTTATGTCTCAATGTCCGGCACAAGTATGGCCGCACCATGCGTTAACGGGAGTATTGGTCTTATCCGGGAATATTTGAAGAAAGGCTTCTATCCTACCGGGGCAAGAAATCCCGACGATTCTTTTGGCTATGTCTCCGCTGCCTTATTAAAGGCATGCGTCTTGGTTTCCGCTGACCCAAATATTGGCTCCTATACAATCCCCTCGGAATATGTCGGCTGGGGAAGATTGAATATTGACTCGGTCCTTTATTTCTCAAATCCGACGCCGGATCGGAGAAAACTTTTCCTTAACGATGATACGGTTGGTTTAAGCACCGGTCAATATCGGGAATATGAGTTTGAGGTTAACGATGCGATTCCTCTACGGGTGGCGGTTGTCTGGACTGATACCGCGGCCGCCCCCGGTGCTAACCCCTGTTTAATCAATAACCTTGACTGTGAACTTTTTGCCCCGGATGGCGGTTTCTATCGGGGGAATATATATTCGGGTGGTCAGTCGGTGAGAAATCCATCTCAACCCTTTGATAACTTAAATCCCTTGGAAATATTCCGGATAAACTCACCACCATTGGGGAGATGGCTCTTACGGGTTTCGGCGCAAAATGTTGTAACCAGCCGTCAACCCTATGCGGTTGTCGTTACCGGCGGTCTTTATCTTCGCCCGGCTTATGGTGTTCGGTATCACCGCCACCGAATCGTTGATTTGCCACCCGGCGGTAATGGCGATGGGATAATTAATCCGGGTGAGAGTTGTGAGATGCCAACCTGGGTAATGAACTATAATACCTATCCGGTGCGGGGAGTAAAGACCTATTTAAGACTCCGCTTGCCTGACCCGAATATCACAATTACCGATTCCTTCAAACACTTCTCACGAATCGAACCGCAGGACTCGGCTTTCACCGGTGCCGATGGCTTTAACTTTTCGGTAAGTAGTGTTTGCACTAATGGTTATTCAATCCCCTTCAAATTAGTAACCAGGGATACCTTAGATTCAATCTGGGAATCAAATATTAACCTATTGGTTGGCACACCGCTTCTCTTTACTCAAGGTCTTTTGGTCTGGGATTCGCCGCCCGGTGGTAATGGCAATGGTCGGATTGACCCCGGTGAATATGTCAGTTTAGCAGTCGGCGTGAAAAACTCCGGTCTGGGAAATGGTTATTCGGTCTATGCCATCCTCAAATCGGGTGATTCCCGGTTTATCGTCATTGATTCCTTCGGCCGTTATGATACAATCCTAAAAGACTTAGTTAAGTTTAATCTCTTTGATAAGTTCCGAGTCTATGCCCAGCCAAATATCCCAAGAGAATTCCCGGTCCCTTGCACCCTAAAGATAACTTCGGAAAGATGGTCATTTATCCGACCGTTTACTATCCTGGTCGGCGAAATGACAATCGCCGACCCAATCCCCGATGGCCCAAGGACACCACCAAGATACTGGGCCTATGATGAGATTGATAGTCTCTATGGTGAGGTTCCAAGATTTAACTGGATTGAGATAAGAAATCGTGGCACCCAACTACCGATAAATAGTGATGACCAGACGATAAGAATCCCCCTACCATTTACTTTTAAGTTCTATGGTCAGAGATACACCGATTCCCTCTCGGTCTGTTCTAATGGTTGGATTTCACCAATCCGAACGACATCAACCGTTAATGCTAACCGAACCTTACCTGACCCGACTCCAGCTAATCCCAGTGCCATGATTTGTCCTTGCTGGGATGACTTAGACCCCAGATACGGTAATAAGATTTGGTATTTATATGAACCGGATTCTCATCGTTTCATCTTAGAATGGGATTCGGTACACTACTATAGCCCGAATACCCGGTGGGACAAGTTTCAGATAATTGTCTATGACACAACCAATCAGACCTCGACTGGTGATAATGAGATAATCTTCCAGTATCTGACCGCCAACAACTATGGTTCAATTACTATCGGGATTGAAGATGAGACGAATACGATTGGTATCAACGCCTTATATAATAACATCTATGACCGAAGGTGTGCTCCGATTGTTCCGGGGAGGGCGATTAAATTCACTTCTGACGAACCGGTTGTGATGGTCAAAGAGGATAAAACCGCTTCTGTGCCTTCACCCCGTTTCTTGGTCAATACCATAGCGAAAGGAAAGGTTTTCCTCTATTCTCTTCCGTTCCCTGAGGGGATAAAGATGTCTCTCTACACAATTACCGGAAGGAAGATAAAGACCCTCACCCTACCGAAAGGAGCGAAGCGTGGTGAGGTTATCTGGAGGGGAGAAGACGAAAGTGGAAGGAGACTTCCTCCAGGCATCTACCTCCTCCGCTTAGAAGGGAAAGGGATAAAAGAGAAGATAAAGATAATCTTATTGCGGTAAAATTCTTAACCTAGTTGGAGCAAAAAGGTTTTTTCATCGCAGATTGGAAAGGTCTCTAGGGATATGTTAAGAAATGATGGACGGAATTGGGATGCGGCAAGAAAGATAGAAATCCGGATGGATTATCTGAGATATGCCGAGGGTTCTTGTCTGATTAAGGTTGGCAATACTCAGGTTCTCTGTGCCGCTACCGTAGAAAAGAGGGTTCCGCCCTTTTTAGTCGGTAGCGGTAGTGGCTGGATAACCGCCGAATACGGCCTCCTCCCCTCTTCAACAAAACCCAGGACCCTCCGCGAGATAACCATTGGTCGGCCAAACTCGCGCAGTCAGGAGATAAGTAGGTTTCTCGGCCGAAGTTTCCGAGCGGTCTGCGACCTCTATGCCTTAAGAGAGCATCAGATAATTATTGATTGTGATTGTTTATCATGTGATGGTGGAACAAGAACCGCGGCCTTTAATGGCGGCTTTCTGGCGCTGCTTCAGGCAACCCAAAGGTTATTAGAAAAGGGAATTATTGAGAAGAACCCAATTATTGAATTTGCCGCGGCGCTTTCGGTCGGTATCGTCCACTCCCGTATTCTTTTAGACTTAAATTATGAAGAAGACTCTCAGGCGGATGCGGATATGAATCTCGTCCTTACCGAAACCGGGCGCATCGTAGAAATTCAGACAACCGCGGAAAAAGTGCCGTTTCGGTTTGAGACCTTTCAGAAGATGTTTGAAGTGGCAAAGAATGGGATATTTAAGATAATTGAGTTAGAGAAAGAGGTTGCCAAATCATTTTGCTAACGGTCTTTTGGCCAGAGCCAACGATTAAGTTATAAATCGTAGAGGTAGAGAAGTGCCCCGGGTGCCGGCTGGGAATCTAAGAGTTTACCCCGGGTTTTCAGGTAGTCTAAAAATATCTCCTTCTCTTTGCCGTAGAAATGGGAAAATAAAAACCAGACCCGCCCCGATAATTGATTCATCTCTTTTATGTATTCTTCGGGTCGTTCTCGGTTCTCTTTTCCATAAATAATGAAAACCGATGGCGCAAATCGTCGGGTGCGGTTGTAATATAGAAAAGGTGGGACCGCTCCGTAATAGACATAGACTTTATCTCCATCCTTTATTTCCTTTTGTAGATAATGGACGAGTGGGCGAATTTCCTCTACGGTCCGGGGGTTAAATAGGTAAAAACTCGCCCGCAAAAACACGAAAAGGCCTAAAAGGCCAAGGGCTGACCTAATGAGATAAAAACGATTTTTACTAATAGGACCACACAGTTGGGCAATGCCGGTGACAAGATAGATGATAAGGATGGGTAAAGAAAATAAGATGAGTCGCCAATGGATGGGATAAAAACGGAGAAATGAAGCCAAAAGAAAGAAAAGGAAAGAAGAGATGAAGATAAAGTTTTCTACCCTTCGCCCAAAAGATACGACACCCAAGATAATTAAGAAGGCGATAGAAATACCGAAAGCAAGATAAAATGGTGAGCGGATAAATTTGCCTGTCCGCAGGAGAAGATGGGGTAGGGAGGCGGGATGAAAAAAATAAGGATCCCAAAAACTTCTCAGCCCTATGTCCGAGAGATTGGGGAGGTATTGGAGGAGATAATTAAAGAGGATGCTTACAATACCAAGGAGGATAGGTAAGAAAGAGAGATATTTACCTTGTTTTCTCTTCTTAAAAGACTGGTAGAAGAAAGTAAGTGCCAATCCACAAACGATAAATACCGAGGGGAAAGAGAAGAATGGTGCCAAAATTGCTAAGATGGTAAATATTATCCCCTGTCTTCTTTCTTTAAGAAATTTTAAGCCGGTGCCACAAAGGGCAATGGTAAAGAAGACATCGCCGCTATAAGGTTTTAATTCAGCGGTGTAATAAATTATTGAGTCAGAAAAAGAGAAGAAGGCAACTGATAAAATGAGCCACTCCCCCATAAATAGTTCTCGGCTTAGGAGATAGAAGGAGAAAAGGGCAATAATCCCTAAAAAAAATGGTAGAAACCTTAGGGCAAACTCGTTTGAGCCAAACATTGAGGTGAAAAATTTTGTGAGAAGTAAGAAGCCGGTGGGGGCAACCTGATGGTAATCAAGTGGCCGAAGTAGGCCCGAATAATTCCGATTGATAATATTTAGGGCTAAAAATGCCTCGTCCAGCCATAAAGAGCGATTGGCAAGATAATTGGCAAGGCGTAATATAATCCCATAACCGAGGATGGTTAGGGGAAAAATGTGGCTCCAGAAAGTAGAGGGAACTTTCGTCATTAATCGGATTTTATAAGAGACCAAGGTGATTGTCAATAAGTTGTGTGATTTTGACAATTTTATCTTCTAAGATAAGATTAAGATAAAGTATGCGACTCTTTTTTCTATCCGGTGAGCCCTCGGGTGACCTCTATGGCTCTTTCGTGATTAAAGCGATTAAAGAAAAAAGACCCGAGGTAGAGATATTTTGTGTCGGTGGCGAAGAATTAGAATCAGCCGGGGCGGTTCGGATAATGGATAACAAAGACCTCTCCGTTGTTGGTTTCTGGGAAGGGGCAAAGGCAAGTTTTCGGCTCTGGCGGCTAAAGGAGAGATTGAGAAAAGAGATACTAACTTTAAGACCATCGGTCTTTTTACCTCTCTCTTTTAGTAGTTTCGCCCTACCTTTGGTTAAAGAGTTGAGAGAAGGGGGTTTTAATCAGAAGGTAAAGATTATTTATATATCACCACCTCAGGTCTGGGCCTGGGGGAAAGGGAGGGTTAAGTATCTTAAAAGATATGTTGATAAGGTTATCTGCCTCCTGCCCTTTGAAGAAGAGTTCTTACGGTCTTGTGGTATTAATGCCTTTTATTTTGGTAATCCCCTCACCGAATTCGTTAAGCCAAAATTAAGCCGGGAGGATATAGTTAAGCAATACGCCACACCGATTGGGAAAAAGGTTATCTGCCTCACACCTGGTTCAAGAAAGGAGGAAGTAGAAAGGCATCTCCCATTTCTATTAGAACTTTTCTCACTCTTAAATAAGGAAAAGACCTTTTTCGGCTTTGTCCTTTTACCCGCCGCGCTCAAAAGTAAGAAAGCGGACTACACCGGTGAGGCTAATTGCCCAGACCTTGTTTTCAGCGCCGAGGATAAATATGATTTAATCACCCTCTCAGAATTGGTGATTGGCAAATTGGGGACCATCTCCTTAGAAACCGTTCTTTTAGGTAGACCCTATGTCGGGATTTATATCCCAAATTTAATTTCTTATATTGCCGGTCGGTTTATTGTGAAGACCAGACTATTTTCGCTCCCTAATATCCTATTAAGAGAAAAAGCCTTCCCGGAATTTATCCGCCCAAATATTGAGGATGTTAAAAAAACTATTGAGAGAATATTAGCCAATAAGGGAATTTATGAAGCAGACTGCTTAAAGGTTAGAAGGGTCTTAGAAAGAGAAGGGGTTAAAGAGAAGATTGTGGAGGCTGTTCTAAATCTTTAATAGGCGATTTGTAATTGGCTTAAAACCCGCCAGTGTCTTTTATCATTCCAGGTCCAATTAAGCCCCAATTTGAGGACTTCCGTTTCGCTTTGCGTGAAGTTTCCCTTTAAGAATAGAAGATTTATCCCCAAGGTATAAGATACCGTTCTTTGGGCATTATATTCCAGCCAGTCATAACGGAAAAGAGGCTGGTATTTTTTCTGGTGATAGACAAGGGCACAATAAAAACCCTTGCCTTTTAGGGTGTCTTTTAGGAAGAGAAATTCGGATGATAATTCTAATGGGGCTTTTATTCCTAATTCCAGTCCCCAGCGTTGGTAGGTTTTTAGGCTTTCGTCTTTGCCAAGTTTTCCGTAGTAAAAATTACCCCCCAGGATAAAATCCTTCGGTTGTAAGGCAAGCCGTCCGGATAGGTCTTTCCATTTATTATCATCCGACAAACAATTTTTCCCGGTGCCGTTGACGCAGGCTAAGGCGATTTCACCTTGTTTATCCCGACCGATAATCATAATTCCGACATCCCTTGGGTTTTTCGGTGCCCTTTCTTTCCCAATCAGGGAGTATTCAATGAAATTCAACTTCGGTGGGGGCAGTAGACACTCCTGCCCTAAGAATTGCTTAAATTGACCAACGCGCATCTCCCAATTTTTAAGTTTAAGAGAGGCATAAAGGTCATATGCTGGTTTACCCGTGGTATCACCAACATTAAGGTAGAGCCGGGCAGTTAGATACTTATTGATATTTCTGGTAAAACCGAGAAAGGCGTTACGAAGGGAAAAGGTATTTTGGGTCGTATCATTACTTTTTGTCCATTTATAAAGTGTCCAGACGCAGGCATCAATCAAAAGTTTGTCTTCGGTGAAGAGACAGGATTGAGCAAAGCCGAGATAAAAGGTGAAGAGATAAACGATAACCCCTAATCTTTTAATCTTGTCCATTATGTCTCCTATTTCCTCACGCAAAACAGGACGGAGGTTCCCACTACTACTAATTACTATCTTTTTGGCAAGTGCCTACCCCTTCAATCTCGGGATAAGTATTATCAATTAATTTCTGGATGGCGATTGTCTTTTGAAGCGAACTGACAATCAGGCAGTAATGTTTTATCTCCTCAAGGGAGAGCCGTCTTCCTTTTCGGTCTTTCAGCCACTTGGCACAGACCGGATAACCACCAATTTGATAATTCCAGACTTCCTGTTTAATACCTTCGAAATGCTGTTCCTTATTTATGAACACTTTGCCCTGGTCATATCTTACTTTTTCTACTTTGTTATCGCCCTTGCCTTGAAATTTAGCCACGGGTGGTTCAAGTTCCTCGGCTTTGAGGAGATGCAGGTCAACCAGTTTTTTGCCGTATTCCGCCATCCGGAGGAAGAGTTTATAATTTTTGGTAAAGGGAATTCTGGGAAAATCAGTTTTTAGAAACTCGGCATATTTTCGGCGATAAGTATTGGAATAAAGCACCGCGTAGATATAAAAGAAAATCTGCTCGGGCGTTGGCGTCTTTTTATAACTTTCGGTTAATTGTTCTATCAATTTTGGTGAAAGATTGGGTCTTTTTGTTTGGTATTCTCCTTTATCGTCAAAGACCATTGTCAGACTGCCGGAAGAATGCTTTTTTGGGTTATTCGGTTCCGGGTAGAGATAGAGAGGAAAGAGATAA
>CAYRLZ010000072.1:0-42095 GCA_964425275.1 uncultured bacterium
AATGGGGATATGGTAAAAGAAAAGCGCGGTGTTGACCTTTTGAAATCTTTGACTATGATTTTAGGAAAGAAGGGATGAAAGCAACACTTGATTTTTTGAGTTTTATAGTATAATTTAATTAAGTTATGGACTTTGAAAGTATAAGAAGAAAGAAGGGGGAAGCCCCTTATAAAACTTCCCCAAAAAGTGATGTTGAACCAAAAAAATTAAACGGAGGAAATATGAGGTACCTTCTTTCCGCTATCTTCTCTTCACTCCTCATATTTTCTTTAGCGCTAGGGGAGGAGAAGATGGAAGCAAGGGTTTATTTTCAAACCGCTGACGAACTCTTTGCCAAATTGGGCGACTTCTTTTCTGACTTAGACATTGCGACCGGTGGCGAAACAGAAACCGGCGAATCTTATATCGTAATCATCACAACCGAAGAAGAGTTAAATACGATAAAAGAGAAAGGTCTGAGGGTCGAGATAACCTATCCGGATATTAAAGAAAAGTTTCGTCTGATGACCGGGGTTGACCCGAATAATCCAGAACTTTTAAGGGACTTCGGTTATTACTTCACCTATTGGGAGATGATTGATACCTTGAACCGATTGAAGGCCAATTATCCAAGTGTCTGCTCCCTTATGAACATTGGGGTTTCCCATCAAGGAAGACCGCTCTGGACCTTAAAAATCTCGGATAATCCAACGGTTGACGAATCAGAGCCGGCGGTTTATATTAATGGTGCCACCCATGCCCGGGAGCCTCTCGGAACCCATTGCTGTATTGATTTCGCCTCCTGGATTTTAACGAATTATGGACTGGACAGCACAATCACTTGGCTTGTTAACAATCGGGAGATATATATAACACCAGTGATGAACCCGGATGGCTATGTCTATAATTCCGATTCCGGAGGGGCCTCCGCTAATTGGCGAAAAAACAGAAGAATAATTCAATCCCCTTATGTTGGTGTTGACTTAAACCGGAATTACGGTTATAAATGGGCTTATGATAATTCTGGTTCAAGCGGTAGTCCATCTTCTGAGACCTATCGTGGTCCTTCCCGATTTTCCGAGCCCGAGACAAGGGTAGTAAGGGATTTTATGCTTGCCCAGAAAATAAGAACCCAAATGGATTATCATACCTATGGACAATACAATATATATTCTTGGGGGTACGCATCGGTAACACCGCCGGATGAGATTACACTTCGTGAGATGGTTGATACCTTTCGGATGTATAACCAATATCCGGCTTCCCGAACCGGACAGATTTCTCGTGTCCTTTATACCGCAAATGGTGTCAGCACGGATTGGGAATATGCCGATACCCTCTGGGAGGGAAATAGAAAGTTTGTCACCTATGCCTTCACGATTGAAATGGGGACTACCGATTTCTGGTATGGCTGGAATAACCCCTCTTATGTTGATAATGAGTGCCGGTTAAATCGGAACAATAATTTCTACCTAACCCGACTGGCCGGTGTCTTCTTTGAGCCCGCCGGAGTTATTATCAATGATACCTTACAGGGGAATAGAAGTGGTAAATTGGACCCAGGAGAAGATGCCTATGTCTGGTTTAAATTTAGGAACCGGGCAGTTCACTCATTGGATTCAGCTTATTCCATCTCATTCGTTGTCCGTTCTTTGGACCCACGGGTTATCTTGGTTGACAGCACCTTCTCTATGCCCGTCATTAGAAGAAAAGAGGAGGCTAATTCTCGTGCCGCAATGTTGAGAATCTCCGCAACCCGGGATATACCACCTGGGACAATTGTCAGGTTAAAGATGATAATCTCCTATCTGAATGATGAACTGGCGATGAGCCAGCCGATAGACTATCAAATAACGATTGGTAATATTGTATCAATAACTGAGGGAGAAAACAAAAGACCTTTCTCACCGATTCCCAATCCCTCCCGAGGTCACCTAAATAGACTATTTAATTACCTATCCGGTGAAGATATAACCTTAAAGATTCTTGGCGCTGATGGTCGGACTCTAAGAGAGGTTAAAGGAAAAGATACCGCTCAAGACCTAATCCTAAAAGAAGGTATCTATTTTGTCGAAATCAAAAAGGGTAAAGAGAAGGAGATAAGGAAGTTAGTCGTTGTTAAATAAGATATAATTTACAAGCCGATAAGTAAGCGTTCTATTTATTTTGGGGCTTCACTGCTTCAAATGTACCTTCGGCGACCCTCCGGAAAAACCGCCGGTTCACGATGAGCATATTATAGAGCACAACGCGCAGCGATTTCGCCCGGGAGCGATAACCGGTTCTCTTTACTCTTTTTAGGATTTCATCAATATGGAGTGGTTTCTTTGCCCGTTTGAGAATACCCAGGGCTATGAGGCGCAGGCTCCTCTGTCCGCGTATTCGGGGGACCGGTCCTCGGGCTACTTTCCGGAGCGGCTTTCTGGATTCTAATTTAGTAATTTCCGCTTCGGTCAGACGAAGTTCCTTTTCCAGTCGGGCTTTCTGTTCCTTTAAGACTTGTAATCTAACTTCTTTTTCAATTACTTCGGATATCGTTTTTGTTGTTTTCATAGTTTTATTATAGCAAACCTTTTTAGAAAGTCAAGAAAAAATTCTCCTTTCGCTATTCAATTACTACTAACTTTCCTATTATTATCTTCTCTTTTCTCCTTAAATGATAGAAGTAGATACCAGGTTCAACCTTTCGGCCATATTTATTAGTTAGATTCCAGATAATTGGCGATGAGGAATTAGTAGCCGATAATTGGTTAATCACCTTTCCTTCGCTGTTATATATCGTAATCTCAACCGGTAGATTCTGGAGATTGGGTAAAGAGAAAATGGCAAAATTGGAGACCGGGTTGGGATAGACATTATGTTGGAGCTTGGAATAAGAGATTTCTTCAACCGCAACAAATTCATTTATCTTCTTTTTTGCCCCCTGATAGACGAATTTGTTAGAATCGGGCTGGAGATAATCGTCCTGGATGAAGACGATTACTTGGCAGTAATTAGGATCCCAATCGGTGGATAAGGTAAAATCCCGGGAAAGGGTTATTGTCTCGCCACCAGGAATTGTGACTACTTCTCCATTCCAATCTGGGAGATAATCTCTTGCGACATGATTGTGCCAGGCGTCGCCATTAGGTGCTGGGTAATAAATGCTATCTTCAATAATTACGAACTGGACTCTCCCGGTAATTGGGATTGATTGTTCGTTTGTAAAATTAGCGGTGGTTGTTCCAGAACGGGTTGTTGGGTTGTAGGTTCCACTAAGGGTGATGGCAATTGGAGCCTCTTGAGCCATCCGCGCCTCAATCTTTCCTTGCCATCCATAATAACTCGTTCCAGCTCTTGTGCCATCGGCCCAGAGATAAGGGGTTACATAATACCAGCGTCCACCCGAATAATAAGGGGGTGGATAATAATACATTCGCTGGTGTGCTTCATAGCAGTAAAGGGGATAACCGGAACGGATATGCATCTCAATTGCCGCTACCCGGGTTGGGTATGTATTTACAATTCCATCCAGCACACTGCTGGCCGGAGAACAGGAGCCTCAAGTCTCTTGATATGGTCCCTCGGCCACCACTACCCTTTCTGCCCCGAAAAGGATAGAAGATAGGAGGGTAAAGAGAAAGATATACTTCATAAGTTCCTCCTTTTTGACTTCAAATAATCAATGGAGGCGGCGGGAATTGAACCCGCGTCCGGAGAGTTCAAGACCTAAGTTCTACATAGATAGTCAATTTATATCTTCTCGCCAACCCTTTCGCCAATTGACAGGCAAGGGTCAGCCAGTCCCAGAATTTCTTAAGTTATCACCTCTGAGACACCGGTGATAACCGCATCATCCTAATCGCACCCTTACCGGTCCCGGATGAAAAGACCGGAAGAGTTGGCTGTCTTTATGCAGCCAGTCTGTAGCCGCTGTTGGCAGCTGTCTTTTCTCTATCAATCTTTAATGAGGCGATAGAGAGCCTCACTATGCCCTTAGGCCTCTCAGTCACTCCGTCGAGCCCAGTTCGCCCCCACTATTAAAATTATAGCCAAAAATTAAAAAAAGTCAACCAAATCCAGAACATATAAATGTCGTTCTATTGAAAAGAGAGGAATTTTCGTTATAATTACCAGTATGAAACAATTTCTTAAATCTTGGGGACCAGTTTTAATCTTTGTCGCGGTCATCCGTTCATTTATCGTTGAGGCATTTATGGTTCCCACTGGTTCAATGGAGAATACAATTCTTATCGGTGACTTTATGCTGGTCTCTAAATTTAACTACGGGGTAAAACTTCCCTTCACCACTCGCACAATAATCCCCACCGGTGAGCCAAGGAGATATGATATCATTGTCTTTCGCTATCCCTTAGACCCAGACTCGCCCGAACCTAAAGAAAACTATATCCGAATATTCCCTAAATTCTTCCCCCTCCTGCCTCTTTACTGGTCAAAAGAAAAAAATTTTTTCCACTGGTATGCCCCAAGAAATTTCGTGAAACGTTGTGTTGCCTTAGAAGGTGAAACGGTTGAGGTGAGGGATAAGGTCTTGTATATCAATGGCCGACCCCAAAACGAACACTATATTATCCATAAAGACTACTGGATTTCTCCTGGATTAAAATCTAAGGAAAAATTCCAAGAACTCTGGGAAAAAGGTAGTCTCATCAATCAGATTGAAATCCGGGACAATTTTGGACCGGTGGTTGTGCCAAAGAATTGTGTCTTTGCTATGGGCGACAACCGGGATAACTCATCGGATTCTCGTTTTTTTGGACCGCTTCCCAAAAAATATCTCAAAGGAAAACCACTCGTTATCTATTTCTCATCAGAGGCGGCACCAAATCTTTTAAGAATCGCCCTCTCACCGAAGAGTATTAGATGGGATAGAATTGGTAGACTGGTGAGATAAATTAAAGATGCGGTTAAACCGCTACTGAGTCTCTTTATGGATTTCTTTGAGGTGATAAATCGCCGCTATTCCTGTCGGAGTTTCTCTTCTCAGGAAGTAGAAGAGGAGAAATTATTCCAAGCACTGGAAGCCGCCCGTCTCGCCCCTTCCTGGCAGAATCGTCAACCCTGGCGATTCATTGTCGTCCGCAATAAAGAGAAGATTGCCCGGATTGCTCGCCTGCGACTTCTGCGACTAAATATCAATATCTTCCTTAAAGAGGCACCAGTAATTATTATCCTCTGCGGTAATCCTAAGGATTCGGGAACATAAGCCGGGCTTCCCTACTTTCTTGTTGACTGCGCCATAGCGATGGAGCACTTTATCCTTGCCGCCACGGCTCTGGGATTGGGAACCTGTTGGATTGGAGTATTTGATGAAGAGCATATAAAAGAAATCCTTTCGGTGCCAAAAGAGGTAAGGGTAGTTGCCTTAACCCCCGTTGGTTATCCCAAAGAGAAGAGAAGTATTCTTGACCAAACAATCACCGCCTTCGCCCACATCCGCCCACGAAAGGAGTTACCCGAGATTGTCTTCTTTGAAGAATGGGGAAGGAAAATCTAAGGCATTGACTTTTCTTATTTCTCAGGTAAGATGTTAGGATGAGAAAAGGCAAAAAGCCAGTGCTTAGTCCTTTAAGGAAAAGAGGAGGACTAAATGGGTAAGATAAAAGTTGGAATTATTGGTATTGGGAATTGCGCCTCCAGTTTAGTCCAAGGGGTTTATTATTATCGGAATGCCAAGGATGACGAACAAATTCCGGGAGTGATGCATACATCTTTGGGTGGCTATCATATCCGGGATATTGAATTCACCGTCGCCATTGATATTGACAAAAGAAAAGTGGGCAAGGATTTAGCTGAGGCAATCTTCACCTATCCGAATAATACCTATAAATTTTGCGATGTGCCCAAAACTGGAGTGAAAGTAATTCGGGGGATGACCCACGATGGACTTGGCTATTACCTCTCCCAGATTATTGAGAAGGCACCCGGACCAACCGCTGATATCACCCGGGCTTTAAGAGAAACGAAGACGGATATTGTGGTAAACTTCTTACCGGTCGGCAGTGAAGAGGCAACGAAGTGGTATGTGGAACATGCCTTAAAAGCCCACTGTGCCTTCATTAACTGTATACCAGTATTTATCGCCTCGGAAAAATATTGGCAGAGACGTTTTGCCGAAGCCAAATTACCGGTAATTGGTGATGATATAAAATCTCAGGTTGGCGCAACAATTCTCCATCGGGTCCTAGTTACCCTTTTCAATGAAAGAGGGGTGAAGTTAGAAAGGACTTCCCAGTTAAATGTTGGAGGAAATACTGATTTTCTTAATATGTTAGAACGCACCCGCCTTGCCTCCAAAAAGATTTCCAAGACGCAAGCGGTCACCTCCCTCTTACCATTTGAAATTGATAAGGATAATGTCTACATCGGACCTTCGGATTATGTTGCCTGGTTAAAAGACCGGAAATGGGCTTATATCCGGATGGAAGGGAGAGCCTTTGGTGATGTGCCATTAAATATTGAATTGAAATTAGAGGTCTGGGATTCACCGAACTCCGCCGGTGTCGTAATTGATGCTATCCGCTGTGCCAAATTAGCCTTGGATAATAAACTTTCCGGTGCCTTAATTGAGCCGTCATCCTATTTTATGAAGAGCCCGCCGGTTCAATATCCCGACTATATCTGTCGGGAAAAGGTGGAAAAGTTTATTAAAAAGTATGGGAAATAGAGGAGTGATTATCGCCTTTGAGGGAATTGAGGGCTCGGGAAAAACCACCCAAGCAAACCTGCTTTATAACTATTTAATTGAGAAGAAACTTCCCTGCCTCTTTCTCCGCGAACCGGGGGGCACAGAAATTGGTGAGAAGGTTCGAAAAATCCTTCTTGACCCAAGACTTAAAAATATGGACCCCCGAACCGAACTCTTTCTCTATTTAGCCAGCCGCTCCCAGTTAATTGCCGAGAAGTTAAAACCGGCCTTAAAGGAAGGCAAGATAATTATTCTTGACCGCTTCACTAACTCCTCCCTGGCTTATCAGGGTGGTGGAAGAAATTTAGGTGAGACAGTGGTGAGCCGTCTCAATAAATTTGCCACCCAGAAGATAAAACCGGATTTAACCATCCTCCTTGACCTACCCCTAGAAAAAGGGATGGAAAGAAAAAGCCTTAACCTTGACCGCTTGGAAGGAGAAGAGAAGGAGTTCCATCAACGGGTACAGGCCACCTACCGGTATCTGGCAAAAAGGAAGGGAAAGAGGATTAAAATCTTTGATGGGACAAAGGATAAAGAGGAACTCCATTTAGAGATTCGGACAAAGGTAATAGAATTTCTCAATCAGAAAGGGATATTATAAAAACTCTCGCAGGAGTTTGCTGATTAGCCAAAAATTCTGCGGGAGAGAGAAATCTAAGGAGATAATATGAAAAGAATAATTACAATTTGTATCATCCTTCTTTTACTGCTCACGAGCAGTTGGCTTTCAACCCGACTTTGGGCGCAAAAAGAAAATGTCTTCCAATCACTAAGACTCTTCTCGGAGATTTTTAATATCGTATCCCGTAATTATGTAGAAACGATAGAACCGGAGAAGTTAATCAAATCAGCAATTAACGGGATGCTAAAAGACTTAGACCCTTATTCGCAATATCTGGACGCCGCCGAATATCGGGAGTTACAGGTAACGACCCAGGCACAATTCGGTGGCATCGGGATTCAAATCGGGGTGCGCGAGGGAATACTGACGGTAATTGCCCCAATTGAAGGCACTCCGGCTTACCGGGCCGGCCTCTTGGCTGGTGACCAGATAGTGGAAATTGATGGTGAAATCACCGAAGGGATGACCGTAAACGATGCGGTCAAAAGATTAAGGGGAACCCCAGGGACAAAGGTAACGATAAAGATAAGAAGGGAAGAATTGAAAGAAGAGTTCACCATAACCTTAGTGCGTGAGATTATTAATATTAAAGCGGTTCCCTACGCCGGTAAGATAACCGAAGATATTGGCTATGTCCGACTCCTGACCTTTTCCCAGGTCGCGCGCCACGAACTAAAAGACGCCATAGATTCGCTCATCAAGGTTGGGGTAAAAAAGATTATATTTGACCTCCGGCTTAATTCCGGTGGTCTTCTCCAAGAGGGCTTTGAGGTCTCTAACCTCTTTATCCCAAAAGGAAAACGAGTGGTCAGTGTGAAGGGTCGCGACTTGCGGTCCAACCGGGATTTTATAACCACCGAAGACGGCGACTACTTAACCCAGCCAATGGTCCTTCTGGTTGACCGGGGAAGTGCCTCGGCCTCGGAAATTGTCGCTGGTTGTTTACAGGATTGGGAAAGGGCCTTAATTATCGGTGATACAACATTTGGTAAAGGTTCGGTGCAGACACTCCATCCCTTAGAAGAATCAACCGCCTTAAAACTCACGACCGCTTACTGGTATACCCCGGCCGGTCGGAGCATCCAGCGACCGATAAAGAAAGATACCAGCAAAAAAAGAACGGAAAAGGAGTTTCAAACCCTTGGTCCCTTAAAAAGGTATGTCTATGGTAAAGGAGGGATTGCCCCGGACATCTATCTCCCTTATTCCCCTCTGCCTAAGTTTATTTCCCGAATTAATCAGGCGCTCTTTTTTGATTTTGCCATAAGATACAAAGCCCGACACAAAGAACTCAAGATGCCGGTAAGGGTTGGTCCGGAGGTAATCAATGAATTTAAGGAATTTCTGATGGAAAAGAAGGTGGAATTTACCCCGGCTGAGTTTGATTCCAGTCAAGAGGTGATTGCTGAGAATATTGAAAGGGAGATTGCCTCAAAATTAGAGGGGGTGAAAGGTGAGTATGAAGTGCGTCTCAAATACGACCCCCATATCAAGAAGGCTGTTTCTCTTCTGAGCCGAGTGACAAGTCAAAAAGACCTCTTTGCCGAGATAAAGGAATAAAGTTTCTTCGCAACTTTTTGCTCGTCATTTCTTCTTCCTATTTCTCTATGGAGGAAAAATTGGGCGGCGAAATATGAAAATTTATAATTGGAGTTTAAAGTAGGGGTGAAAAGTGAGTTATCTAATTACAATCTTTTCCGTTACCGACGGCAAAGCCGGGATGTAGTTCTCACTCTTTTTATTCCCAATTTCCAATCGCAGAAAATAGACACCACTCGGTAATTGTGAAAGGTCAAGGGGAAAATTATGGAAATCAGCGATATCCTCCTCTTCAACAATTTTTCCTAAATACCGCCCGCTAACATCATAAATTTTAAGAACCGCCGGGAGAGATTTTGGGGTATAATAACTTACCGAAAACCGGCCTGAGTTCGGGTTAGGGAAAATCCGAAGGTATGGGCTAAATCCCTTAATCCTAACCTTACCTCCTTCAACTAAGGCATCTTCCTTATATTTATCTGTCGTATCCCAGGAAAACATCCAGAACTCAAAGGTTTTATTCCCCTTAAAGGCATAAACATTACCCGCGGCATAAGTCAATGCCCCACCACTCTTCACCTTTTTCTCATAAGGATAATAAGTCGGGATTGGGAAGAGTTCAATCCAGGTATCAGCCTCAGTAAAATATCCCCAGAATTCATCAGAGTTGCCACCCTTAAAGAGATAGATAATTTTTCTTTTCCCATCATAAGTCATCGCCGCGCCGTCCTTAGCCTTTGTCTTCTTTCTTAACCGGTTATAAAAAGGAAGCGGTCTTTTTACATACCAGGTATCTTCATCATAGTCATAAGCAAATAACTCATTATAATAGCCCTTTAGAGCAAAAAGGTAATTCCCGGCCTTAACGAGACAACTGCCCGCCTTACACTCCCTCTGGCTTTCACCCAAGGGAACCTCTGGTAAAGTCGACCAGGAATCGCCATCAATATGATAGCGGTAGAACTCTCTTGTCTTGCTCCCTTTCAGGCAATAGATATATCGGTGAGGTCCTTTTTTTAAATAAACTAATCCCGAGCCGTATTTTATCTTTTTCAAACCCGGGACCCCTTTTGCCAGCCGATGCCAGGTATCTCCTGAACAATGGTATCGCCAGAACTCTAATGTATTATTCCCTTTTAGGGCGTATATTGTGCTATCGGTTCGGTCATAGGTTAAAGCCGCCCCGGCTTTTACCCTTTTTCTTTTCTCCGGTGAATAAGGAATCGGGCATTTCATAACCCAACTATCACCCGAGATGACATATTCCATAAATTCGTTCGTATTATTCCCCTTAAAGGCATAGATAGATTTATCCCGGCAATTGACCAGTGAACCGCCGCCTTTAATCGGTATATTTTTCTCCCCAGAGCGCACCGGGGCCTTTATCACCCAGGCATAAGGGGTAAGTGGCTCAACGATGAAATCGTTCGTTTTCCAATTGTTTCCCGGATTTTCATCCCCGGCCAAGGCGACCGAACACTTAGCGGTATAATTTCCCGGAGTGGTGAAGACGAGCCCAGGAAACTCTAAAATCATTGTATCCTGAGGTAAAAGAGTGGTATCCAAACTCCGAGAATAGATAAATTCAGCACCCCGATAAACCTTAAAGGAGACGGTAAATCGGTGATTGGTGCCGCCGTAGTTAATTACCCTGACCTTTGGCCTTGCTGAGGAATAGGGGAGAAGGGCACCGGTTGGAGAAATAAGCGAATCTATCCCCACATCATTTATCTGATAATATTTCACAATTGCGATATCACCACCATAAAAATTGCCGGCAAGATAAATCTGACCCAAGTTATCCAGGACAATCCCGGTCAAGTTATCGGCGCCAGCGCTTGAATATCGTTTTGCCCAATTTTCTTTTCCGGTTGAGTCATATTTCACCACTAAGAAATCAAAATCCCCGCCCGGCGAATAACTATTCCCCGCAACATAAATATTGCCCTGATTATCAAGGCTTAATCCCCGGGCACAATCTTTTGAATTGGGCGGGTTGTTATAGTAAGAGTGCCATTTCTTATTTCCGTTCAAATCGTATTTCACTGTCAGGTAATCATCACCGCTGGCATCCCTCTTTGAACATCCGGCAATATAAATATTTCCGGCCGGGTTTAAGACAATCCCGGTTGGCCAATCGTCGCCGTTGTCCGGTGCTGTATTAAAATGCCTCACCCAGAAGGTATCGCCGTTTGGTGCGTAATATTTTATTGTCGTCACATCTAAATCACCCGTGCCTCTTTCGGTATAACCCACTACCAGAAGATTTCCCGATGGGTCAAGTTTTAGGAAGAGGGGCTTATCTTCACCGTTGGCAACCCGGCCATATCTTTTTGTCCACAAGGTCTCGCCAACCGAATTATACTTGACCGTAAGGAAATCCTCTTGGTTATCATAGAAGATAAATCCGGTAACATAGACATTTCCGTACTCGTCAACAGCAATTGCCGTTGCACTATCCTTATCATTGAACTTACTATTGTAGTATCGTGCCCAGAGGGTTTCACCCTGTGGATTATATTTAATAGTCAGATAATCAAAATCCTTTTCCGCTCGATAACTCATTCCCGTAACGTAGACATTCCCGTAATCGTCAACGACGATTGCTGATGGGTAATCAAAGGAATCGCCGGCAAAGCGTCTGACCCATTGAGTATCCAGAGAACTATTATATTTTATAACGAGAAAATCAGCGAATGAACTTGCCCCTTTACTCCAACCGGTCACATAAACAAATCCTTGGGCATCAATGGTCATTGCCGTTATCCTTTCTGAATCATCAACGCCTGGATTATTAAAAAATGCGCTGTCAATAAGATTTCCATTAGGAGAATACTTTAATAGTAAAAAATCTTCTTTGGTTTCATTCCGCTCAATCCAACCGCCGATATAAAGATTACCCAAATTATCCGACTTAAAGACCGATGAATAGCAAGGAGTGCCGCTATTATAGATTCGCACCCAAGAGGTATCTATCTGAGCAAAAAGAAAACAAAGAGAAGATAAGAAGAGGAGAAGAGATCTCTTTTTCATAATACCTCCCTTATTTTCAGCCTTTCGATATTATTATACCCAATAGTTCCAAAAAATCAAGACCGCGCTGTGGGCAAGCGAATAATTTACATTGTGGGTTTCCGTGAAAAAGTCTTACGACTTAATTCCATCTGCACCTTAACCTCATTGGAGTTAATCCATAAAGATTTTACCGTCTTCTGCCTACTGTTTTAACATCACCATCTTCTTTGTAATCCGGAATTCATTCGCTTCCAGACGATAGAAATACACACCGTGGCTCACCTTTCTTCCTGTATCATCACATCCGTTCCAGATTATCCGATAGAATCCGGCTTTTTCGCTCCCGGCTTTTAATATACGAACAATAATGCCTGATGAATTATAGACCAATAATCTTACCGGACAATCTTTAGGAAGGGCGTATTGAATGAGTGTTTGAGAGATAAAGGGATTGGGGAAAGATGTTAAGGTAAAAACCTTTGGTAAATTATAAGACTCAATAACCTTTACCGGTGGGGAGACGACTTTTACCGAATCCCGAACCGAGTTATTTGCTGGATTTATGTCACTAGTCAGGCGAGTTGAGCATTTGGTAATGTGCGTTCCGATTTGAATTGCGGTCCAGGGGAAGAATCCGACGGTGTCAATTTGCCCCACCGCTAAAGTCACGACCGTATCCGTAATATAGAATGTGCCAATTTGGAACCGAACCTGAAAGGTTTCCGAGGTCTGTCCGAAGTTCTGCACCACCACCTGGGGAATCACCACTCGCCCAGAATCAATCACACCGGTCGGGGCAAGAATTTTAATCGCACCAACATCATGAACCGGTCTTCGGACAATCACCGAACCATAAGCTGAATCGTTTCTCCGGTTCATATCACCGGAAAGTGAAGCAAATGATTCCAAACGATAGGTGTCGGGAATGGTTGCCGTCCAAGAGCGGAAATCCCTAACTGCTGAATCGCCGGGTGAGAGCGTCAACCAGAGACTATCTTCATAAATCTGGTCAATCTCCATGCCTACTAATTGCTGGCCTCCATGAGTAGCAGCATCAGATAGGGACCTGATTTTATCCGTTGGCAAATTATCCGTAGAATGAACTCTAAACCAGACCGAAAAGGATACCGAAGTATTGCCAAAGTTTTTTATCTTTACCCTTGGAGTAACGGTTGCCCCGGAATCAATCACACCGCTCGGCGAGGTAATCTGAATCACACCGACATCCTTCACCTGAACCTTAACCGAATCGCTCTGGGTATTGTTAGTAAGATTGGCATCCGCTAGGGCAATCGTGCATCTGGTGGTATGGGTGCCTCTTTGAATCGCAGTCCAGGAAGGGAAGTTTACGGTATCGGTCGCTCCGGCTAAAAGGGTCTTGGTTCTGGTCTGGTTATAGAAGGCACCGATTCTAAAGGTAACCGAAAATGTCTCGGCTGTGTTGCCAAAGTTTTGAACCTGGGCCTGGGGCACAATCACTGCCCCGGAATCAATCGTTCCACTTGGTGCGAGAATTGAGGAAACACCAACATCAAGCACTCTAATCATGACCGAATCGCTCAGGGCATTGTTGGCTGGATTGACATCCGCTATGGCAATTGTGCATCTTGTCGGATGCGTACCTCTTTTTTGAACAGCGGTCCAGGAGGGGAAGTTTACTGTATCGGTCGCTCCGGCTGAAAGGGTCTTGGTCCTGGTCTGGTTATAGAAGGCACCGATTCTAAAGGTAACCGAAAATGTCTCGGCTGCGTTGCCAAAGTTTTGAACCTGGGCCTGCGGCACAACTATTGTTCCGGAATCAATCACACCGCTCGGAGAGGTAATCTGAATCACACCGACATCCTTAATCCGGACGAAAACTGAGTCAAACACAAAGTTATTTGTTGAATCCTCGTCGCCGGCAAGGGAAGTGGAGCATTTGGTAATAAGTTTTCCCGGTTCGCTGGCTATCCAATCCTGGAAATTTACCAGTTTTCGCTCTCCGGGATTAATGGTTAGGAAAATGCTATCCTGATAATTGGAACCGATTGTAAACCAAACATAGAGACTTTCGGTCAGGTCCCCGTAGTTCTCCACCTCAGCCCGAGGTGTATTGGTTGAGTTTTGAAGCACCTCACCCTTGGGAGAAATGATACTATCCACGCCCACATCCCGATAATAAGAGACGACATCAAAACTGCCCGTTTGTTTATTATTGGTCGTATCAATATCGCCGTCCAATATTGCCCGAACCAAGGTTTGATAAATACCCTCTGTGGCATCCCAATAATTGAAGTTGACATCAGCCGTGCCATTTCTTAATAAGGTAACCTCCGCGGTATCGGTATAGACTAAATTGCTCTGGGAAAGGATATTGAAAGCGACAAGAAAGGTTTCGGTATTTGTTCCGTAATTTGCCACCCGCGCCTGAGGAATCACCTGACCGGGCGGGATAGTCCCCACCGGATTGAGTATCGCCGTAACCGCCACATCCTTTATCACCTCACTCGTCACCCGCACCCTTTTTCTTGCGGTATCATTGGATAAATTCATATCACCATCAAGAGAGGTGAATGCCTTCACCCGGTAAACTCCTTCCTCGGCCAGCCAGGCAGAGGTAAAAGAGAAAAAGATGCTATCCTGGGCCGGGAGACTGTCAACCGTTTCCTCTTGGTTATAAACCGTATCGCCGGACAAGGAATCAATTATGAAGAGAGTGGTAGTAAATCCAACCTGTTTGGTTGAACCGTAATTCTTCACCAGAACCCGGGGAAACACAGTATCGCCAACTCCGAGATAGAAAGGTGGAGAGATGATTGATTTTACCCCGACATCCTTTGGAATATAAAATGGACCACTCACATCATCTATGTATACCGTCTTCCCTCCCCGCTTTGGATAGCGAAAGGCAATATAAATTGGGGTGGAATCAAACTGGGCAAGGGATATGGACCTTTCTGCATAAGCGGTGTTATTGGTGAACCCGAAGGCATCTAAACGATGAATAAAAGCAGATGGTTGGTTAGTGGTAGTGGAGACATAGACCTCTAAACTTTCCCTTTTGGGAGTTTGGCTACGATAGAAAAAGGTTAGAAGATTGTTGCCCGGGACCGGGTAGACCTTCCTCGTTACCAGCCAGTCATCGTTTGTGATATTTTTGCCCTCCGCCTTCACCCCGGCACAGGCCGGAGCAGATAAGAATTTAACCGTGCTTCTTGACCAGGAATAAAGCCCGCCGTCTAAATTGTAAACCGTCCAGAACTCCGGAGGAAAGGAACCCGAGAAACTCTCATTTAAGGCTTGCGCTGATAAGAACTGAGCGCTAATTATTAAAGATAATAAAAAGCATAGCTTCCTGCTTTGCATCTTACCCTCCTTAACTTATTTAATTCTCCTGAGAGATTAGAAATCCTCTCTTGGGGAGCCAAAATTTTACATCTTTTTAAGACTTACCTTTCTCTCCACCCGAGAAAATCTAATCGTCCAGGTAAATACATATATATTTATATATTATAACTAATATTTTGAAAAAGTCAAGAGCATTCTTCATTTGGCTATCCCCAAAATAAAATGTTTGGTTTTGTGGTATTTTGCCTTTTAGTTTCAGGATTTTATGAGTTCTTCCCCTTAACAGAAGATAATCAACTCACGCCAACCCTTTAGCAAATCTCTCAATATGATAGATTCTTCGCAATAACTGATGACTTCTCTTCTGAATCCAGATTCTGCCTGACGCAAACTATCTAAAAACCCCTCGGCTGAGTTTTAGACTATAAGGTAAACTCTTTTTACTGGCTCAGGAGATTGCCCGAATTACGATTGTCGTGCCTGGACCTGGGCCAGGAGGAGTTTGCCAGTCCAGAAGAACTGCCATTAAAGGCAAAGAATCCGGTTCCGCAGGCGACATAGATTGTTCCGTCGGCACCAATCGCTGGCGACCCTACTGAATTGACCGCCGTTTCTCCGATTGGATAGCGCCATTTCAGAGTGCCGTCAGGATTAATTGCGCCTTCAACATAGTAAATTGTGCCCTCCGAGTCAATGGTCAGGTCATAGGCGTTCTGAAGAAAGCCGACGGTTTCTTTTTTCCAGCGCAATTGTCCGGAAGAGGAAACCGCATAGAGCCAACCTCGGGCAGAACTGGTGGCAGTACCTAAATAGATTGTGCCATCGGCTCCGATAACCGGTGTGCCGATATTGATACAATCACTGTCCGCCAAGGTGCAGGTCCAGTGCAAACTGCCGTCATCGTTAAACGCCAGAAGATTACCCTCATCATTAGAGCCGGTGCCGAAGATATAGACTGTTCCATCCGAACCAATTGCCAGGCGGTCAGATGAGTGAATTAACGGCGACATATCAACCGACCATTTCAGACTGCCGTCCGGATTTAGGGCAATCAGGTCCCTGTCCGCACCAATATAGATTGTGCCGTTGGTGCCCACGGCGGGAAAGGTGATACAGGAACCGCCACCAACATCGACTGCCCAATTGAGCGTGCCGGTTGGGGAAAGGGCATAAAGCGATTCGGGTGCATAGATATAAATACTACCATCAGCACCAAGCGCCGGAGTACCACATAGGGTGGGAAATGTTGGTTTAATCGGAAAGCGCCAGTTAATACTGCCAACGGGGTTGATGGAGTAAAGATAACCATCAGCGGCAAAAAGATAGATTGTACCATTTTGCGCAATGACCGGGGCAATAAAAATATTGGAGGGATAGTAGAAGATAGTATCCGGCAAACCCAGCCGCCATTTAACTGTTCCATTTTGATTAAATGCGTAAAGAGTGTCATTTTCACTGAAGCCGTAGATGGTGCCATCTGGACCAATGGCTGGTGGGGCGAGAAAAGGGGCGTCAGTGAAGCGCCACTTGATTTCCGGTTCCGTTGTCTTCCTTCTGCAGGAAAAGAGAATTAAACACAAGGTGGCAAGACCAACAAGGGTTTTGATATACCTCGGCATTTTTCCTCCTCTTAATGTGCCTTTAATCTAACCAATAATTTAACCAGATTTCCCGAAAAGTCAAGACCAACGCAATCTACTTCTCAGGACGATGTTCCAAAAAGACCAGACCTTTGGCTTTTGATTTTCTTTGAAGTTCAAGGTAGAAAATTAGGCCTTGAATTAGACTCGGAATTAGATAGAGAATTAGACCGAGGATTAGACCAAGAATTACTAACTCCATTAGGTAAAGAATTAGTCCGACGATTAGACACTCAATTAGTCTTTCGGTTAGGCAGAGAATTAGAAAGAGAATTAGGTTATCAATTAGGCTTTGGATTAGGCAAAGGATTAGGTTAAAAAATAGACCCAAAAGGCGACCCAGAAGGCTACCCCCTATCTTTCTTAAAAAATCAAATAAGTTATGTTAAATCAAACACTTAGGACTAAAAATCGGTCCTTAAAAACTATAACTATTGTTATAGAACTTTTGTTATAGAACTTTTGTTTGGGTAATTGACGAGAGGCAGAATTTGGATAGGATTATCTTATGTAAGAGAGATTATTGGTAGAATTTGAAAAGGTATCAGGAGGAGATTGGTTTGACCCAGAGGGAGGTAGCGATAAGGTGTCAGAAGACAGAGATGGCAATCTCTCTATTGGAGAGGAGATAAGACCAGGGATGGAAAAAGAGATGCCAGAGGAGACAAGAAGAAGGTCTTAAAGTATGCTGTTGGGAGTTGATAAGTTTTCCCGAGTATCTGAAGAGAGCTCTTGTCAATTTTTGTGGAAAATTGAATGCCCCTTATTCTCCTCTCTATCATCTCACCTCCATCCCATCCTGCTACCTCTTGCCCGCTATCACTCCCGCTGCTCACTCCGGATACTCTATTCCTTTGCCAACTCGCCTGCCGCTTAATTCTATCGGATTGGTCGTCTTAATATGTCGCAATGCTTTTCGGAAAGTTAAAAATAGGTGGTTAGTAGATACATCAACCCCAAGCGGCTTTCGGCTATTGCTCACTCTGGGCATCCTTATTTTAACCTGCCCGCAACCTAAGCCGATTGTCCTTTGACTATAACCATTCCAGTAGCCCTGAAACTTCTTCTTGGGAACTCTAAGTAGAGCCTATTTTTCGTAGAAATTCACCTTCTCTTTTGCTCTTGGCGAACTACTTTGGCTCTTGATTTTTTTTGAAGTTTAATATATGTTGTCATAATACTACTCCTTTGCCGGTGCCGGTTTTAGTTTGGCACCGGCTTTTTATTATATCATAAAAACCCGGTTTTTCAATTTTCCACATAATATTAGTTATATCTTATCTCATTTTTACCTCCTAAGTATAAAGTATAAGTTATTGATTTAACTATACTTAATAAAATTAGCCTTTTTCTCATATCTAAATATAGAGTAAAAATCCGCTCAAAGTGTTTCTCTAAATTTTAAAGAGAGAAATACCATTTTTGGTGCCCGTGGCACATCATACCGAGTCATAATACTGGGCAAAATAAAGAGAAGACCGGATCGAAGTATGCGCCGCTTCGACAAAAGCCCACCGCAACCACTTGTTGCAATACTTTATCAACCGCCCGTGATACACCCTCTTCCCAGAGGCATAGGTGGAAGGAACAAGCCCACTGTAACTCCATAACTTCCGATAATCAGAGAAGCGATTTATATCGTAAATCTCTAAGGCAATAAGAGAAGCAAAAACATCACCAATCCCCGGAATAGTTTTCAATAGCCTTATACCCTCATTTTCTCTTAACTCCTCTTTAATCAAGTCGGAAGATTCCTTTATCTCCCTTTCCAAATATTCAAGGAATCTGAGATGTTTGGAAAGAAGGTATCTTTCCGTTTCCGGGAGTATCACATTTTCCATAAACCTTCGCCCCTCCTGTCCGAATAGGTCAGTTACTTGGGGTGTGAGGATATGATTCCTTTCTAAGATTATATGGATACGGTTTTTTATTCGGGTCTTAATTGCTACGAGGAAGGTTCTGTGGCGGATAAGATACTTTATGACTCTTACTTCTTTGGGTGGAACATAAACCTTAGGGATGTAGTTGACTCGTAAGAGGTGAGCGAGGGTTGTTGCATCTACCGTGTCGGTTTTCAGAAAGGCATAAGCGATTGCTTTAACCTTGAAGGGATTGGCTAAAAGGACCTCCTCAACCGAAGGGATATTCTCCAGGATATCATAAGTCACTCCCCAATTTCTTCCGGTTTCCAATACCGCCTTATAACGAAGACCTTCACCTAAGGAATTTAGGAAGAGACCAATAGCAAAAGGGGTTTTCGGTACCCTTGACATTTACAGAAATTTAATTATAAATTATAAAATAAAGATGAGCAAAGTCAGGTTTTGGGTAGACATGGAGCGAAAAAATAATCTGCGGAATAACTTAAAAATATCTTTATACACTTTGGTTTTTCGTTGCTGATAGTTTCTTAAATCAAAACTTATCCGAGGAGGTGCATCTTCAAAAAGACTTAAACTTAATTTCTGCCGAAGAAGTCTCGGTAAATTTCTCTTTCTTAAAAAGATTTAGAAAAGGGCATTGGGGTGTGCCCAAGAACACTCCGCAGAATAAAATCAGGCCAAAAGGCTTGAAGGAGGATAAAATGAAGGCAATAAGTTTATTATTTAGAATATTATCGGCAAGGAGCCTTACGCTTGCGGTTCTTGTTATGGTTGGATTCGGTGCCGGTTCGACTAACCACAGCGAAGATTATGTGTTGGATGTCGTGATGACTAAGACTGGGCAAGGAACTTTCATAGCCGAAGCTACCGATCTTGTGCAGAATCCAGACTCGAGCGTTACATTTAATCTTCGTGTCGATAACAATAAGGAAGTTTGGCTAAATCTTCGTGTATGGAATGCTGGAAATGCACGGTTGATAAGGAACGACCAACTTATCCTTGATTATTTTGACAATCTGGTCCCTCCAAAAGGCTCAACTGTCATCTCAGATATATCTCTTAGGTTAAAAGCTAATCAATATGTAGGAGTATATGCTCATAGGTGGAATAATAGGTCACGTCTTATAAACATACTTGATGGTATCTGTATGTTACTGACACAAGGAAGCCATATTGACCAAGGATTTTGGTCTCTTGTATTCGGGGACGAACTCCTTGCAGCCTTGGGTTTTATCGACGCCGTTCGGAACGGCGACCTTTTTGGAGCAACTGAGATTTTTCTCGGTTGGGCAAGTTCCGAGCAGGGTCGAGATAACCTAATTCACTATGCAACACAGAGGGGGTTAGGATGGACTAGCAAACATATAACAAAACTGTGTGCGGTGATTGAGCTGGCACTGGCTGCGAAGACGATACTTAGCTATGGTTGGGACACTTTCTTTGCGCCAATGGAAGACCGAGTTATCCTAACCGCAATCCCACGGTATGACGTTTCTTGGGACGGGCTCGGGCCAACGACTGTAAATGTCAATCAGACAACGGGAATTGCGATAAGGGTTTATAATAACGGGAATACAACTCTTCGCAAAGTTTGGTTAGGATTAGATATTTATGACCCCACAGGACTGAAGGTAGAAAATACAAAAACCCCGATGCCCGATACTGGGCAAGGAGGAACCGGTCGTATTGGATGGCTCAATTTCGGCGACTCGCTTACCGGACAGGGAGTAGACATTCCTCCCAGCGGCTACTACATATTTGGTCTAAAAACTCCATACACTTTTCGGAATAGTGTGACAGGACATGCTTATAGAGGGGGGACTTATCAATACCACTATTTTATCTGGCAAAATGGTTATCCTGGGCAACCCGGAGCCAAACCGTTGAATGATGATATTGCCATAACCGACTTGAAGATAATTGGTGCCAATAGCCCACAAATACCTGCACAACCTCACATTAAAGCAGGAAACGGAAGAGTAACTTTAGGCTGGATTTATAATTCACCTAATATTGAGTGGGACCTAAAGAAATTCAGAATTTACCGCTCAACTGGACTAAGTACCAATTTTGTCCTTCACGACTCAGTGCCTACGCCTGTTTGTGCCTATGTAGATACCTTTGTTACCAATGGTAATACTTACTACTACCGAATTGGAGCGGTAAACAAATCGGAGGTTGAAGGGGCGTTAACACCGATACTGCAGGCTACGCCTCATGTTATTGCGCCTTCCACACCTGGTCAGCTCACCGCAACCCCAGGCGATGCTGTTATTCGCTTGAGCTGGACCGCTTCGCAACCGGGTGGCAATCCGATTCGTTTATACTATATTTATCGTGGGACGAGTTCAGGTGGGCAGGGGTCAAATCCATTCGATTCCGTTTTCTCGCCGGTAACATCCTACAACGATAATCGGGTTACGAATGGGACGACTTATTATTACTATGTCAGGGCTGTTGACAATGCCAGTCCGCCTAATATAAGTGAAAAGTCTAACGAAGCAAATGCAAGACCGCAAAGCGGCATTGTCCCCCCTTCAACCCCAACCGGTCTTATTGTCACTTCGGGCGATAGGCAGGTAACACTGAACTGGAATCCAAATCCATCTGGCACGCATCGGTATAGGATTTACCGGAGTTTGAGCGGCGGGGGAAATTATACACTCATTGATTCGGTGTATCATCCGACAGCGACTTATACAAATATCGGGTTGACGAACAACACAACGTACTACTTCAAGCTGTCAGCAGTGAACTCAGCAGGACAGGCAAGTGCACTGTGCGGTCAGGTTAGTGCGACACCGAGGCCGCCGAATTCTTCTCCCGGGCTGTCAAATGCTTCTATTAGTCCTGCTTCACCAAAGGATGGCGAATACGCTGCGGTCTATGTAACCTATCAGGATTCTGATGGGCAGAGTCCGGCTTGGGTAAGGGGTTACAATGACGCCGGTGGTTCAACGGTAATGACGACCATTGGTCCATTTCCGGAGAACTGGAGAACCGGTGTAAACTTCTGCGGCGGATTGTCGTTTAATAACCCGGGAACTCACGGTTATTACTTTATGGCATCGGACGGAATTACCACCATCCGCTACCCTTCTTCCGGATACATCAGTGTGACCATCCAGCCACGCCCGCCTGAGCAACCTCTGCAGTTAGATAGTGCCAAAGTATCACCCAAGATAATCTCGCCGCGCGTATCGCCAGACACGACTGATAAATGCACTCTTTACTACAAACTCAATAATTCTGCTACGGTCAAAGTCGAGGTCGTGAGAGATAGCGCTACGACGGTGAGAACACTTGTGAACTGGGGAGGAAGACAGAGCGGAACAATGCAGGGCGAAATTTGGGACGGAAAAGACGACGGCGGTAACTTCGTGCCCGACGGAAGTTACTTCTTTAAAATACAGGGAAGTAATTTTGACGAGCTGATAGCAACTCTTGCTCAGGGGCAGATCGATGCTAACTATGGCGATATTGCCGTTGATACAATAAGGAATCGAATTTATATCGTGGAGATGTTTAATCATCGAGTAAGAGTCTTTGACCGGAACGGAAACTGGATAAGGGATTTTGGTCAAGAAGGTTTTGAGGGACCACCGGGTTATTTTTATTTGCCAAACGGAATTGCGGTTGACAACTCCGGTAATATTTATGTTGCTGACTTTTGGAATCGCAGGGTTCAAAAATTTAACTCCAATTTCCAGTTTGTTGCCTGGCTAATTCTCTCCCCACCGGGACTTATGGAAAGAGCTCCTGTAGATATTGCGATCGATGAACATGGGAATCTTTATATCGCACTTAAAAGGCTTGGTGCGAGTCATGATAGTATTCTCAAATATCGGTCTAATTTCTCATTTGTCCGTGGAGAACATCTGGGTCAATTAGACCACTATTATGGACAAGTCGCAGTTGGTAAAAGTTATGTGGCTGTATGCCCAATAGCAGCAGGACAATACCAAGTGAATGTATATGACACAAATCTAGTTAGAATTAGAGATATTACTATCTCCAGCCAACCAGAAGCAGTAGCGATAGATGGCAACGGCCATCTGATTACCGTACATACCCAAACAGCACAAGCCGCCGGGTATAAGTTCAATCCTCAGACGGGTGACTTGCTTGTACGCAATAACAGTGGTTACCATGTGAGTTGGACCGGCTGTTATGGTCTCGCCATTGACGCTCAAAATTCTTTTATCCGTCTTGCTGAGGAAAGACTATTCAGGTGTAAAAACGGCTGGGCGCAAGCCATTGGGCGAGTGAATCCAATTGACCCGCTTCAAGTCCAAGTTGACAACTCGCCACCATTTACGAACCTTGATTATCCTCATTCCGGCGATTCTCTTTCTGATGTCGTCTCGACTCTCGGAACCGCCAATGACCGGAACTTCAAGCAATATGTATTGGAATATGGGGATGGTATTGCCCCTCTGAGTTGGGGTATAATTCGTTCAGACACTATCTCTGTGGATTCGGGCTTACTTGGGGAATGGAATACGAATAACTTACCAAATGGGATTTACCGGCTGCGGCTGAGGACTTTTGACGATGCCTACAATATTGACTCGGCAATCGCCGTCGTGAATGTGAATCACGACCCACCCGGCGTTTCTCTGGATACTACTTATCCGCTTGTTTTTTCGCCAAATGGCGACGGTATTAAAGACACAGTCACAATTGGATATACTCTGGCAAAAAGTGCGCTGGTTACGATTACAGTTCTTGATGCCAATAATGCGGTTGTGAGAACGCTTGCGAGCGGTGTGCCTGAGCCAATGGGAGCAAATTTTGGCAAATGGGACGGTAAGAATAACGCCGGTTCTTTCGTTGGCGATGGTCAATACAGAATTCTACTTGTTGCATCGGATAGTGTAAATAATCAGTCACCAGCTGAGACCGCGGTTGTGTCGGTTGACTGCACAAGGCCAACCGTATTGATTAGAGAACCGACAAATAGTTCTTTGCTTTCCGGTCTTATTAGTTTTATCGGAACAGCTACGGATGCCAATCCACTTTGCCGTGAGATGTATTACTTCAACAACAATCGACCCGATTCGAGTATAAAGTGGGATTCCAGCGGGTCGATAGAAATTTCAGGGCTCCTCGCTATGTTAAATACGGCCAACCTGAGAGATACAGTTTACACCTTTAAGTTAAAGATGCAAGACCAGGCAGGGAATAAAGATAGCACAATGGTCTGGGCGACAATTGATAATTCGTTGCCTGATCCACCTGTTTTAATTTCTCCGCCTGACACTTCGGCTTTCCGAAATCGCTCGCCGCAATTTATCTGGGGCAGGACGATGTTTACTGGGGAGCGCCCAATTGACCCAGATTCGGTTACTTATACATTCCAGTTAGGGAAGGATTTCCGGTTTATCACCTACGACACAACAGTCGTCTTGCGACAAGATACATTTTGGCAATATCCGCGTTCACTCCTGGATACGATTTATTATTGGCATGTCAAGGCAACTGACGCGGCCGGAAATGAAGGTTATTATCAGAACTATCCTTTTGAATTCACGGTAGATAATATCGCACCTGGGACGCCAATACTCCTACTGCCGGCCGATAGCGCAATAATTACTCAGGATACCATCGTCCGGTTCTGCTGGCACAAGTCGGTTGAAAATGGTAGCGGGATTCGTCATTATGTCTTAAGACTTTCGGATAGCCCAAATTTCATACCTTATATTGATACCCTTGTTCGCGACACCGCTTGCGAATTACAGCTTCCTGATTCTCTATATTACTGGAAAGTGAAGGCGATTGACCGGGCGCAGAATGAATCAGACTGGTCAGTCATAAGAATGTTCATAAAAGATCTTCAAGCACCCCAGATTCCGACATTACTCGCTCCAGCAAATCAATCTACGGTCAGCGACAGCACACCCCGGTTTATCTGGACGAAGGTAACTTATAAAGAGAAATGGGCAGGTGACCGATTTACTAAAATAATAAGGCACAGTCTTTCCGAAGACGGCTCTCCGGTTTGTTATACTTTGGAATGTGCATTAGATGATAGTTTCCGAGTAGGACTTATAAGTATTCAAGGAATTCCGGATACCTCTTATGATCTGCCTGATAGTTTGGCTTTGAACGATACTGCCTATTTCTGGCGGGTTGAGGCAGTGGATTTGGCTGGTCATCATAGCGGATTCACAAATCCCTGGTCATTTCGGGTAAAGGCATATTTTGATATTTCCGGTTATGCAAAGTACTATTCAAACCCAAATGCGGTTGAAAGTGTAAATGTAGTCTTGGGCGAATTCAGGTCGGATACGGCTCTGACGAACAGTTCCGGATATTATATATTGTCTGGGGTTCCGGTGCTTCAGAACTATATTGTCAATCCCTTTAAAGTAAACTCTCAATGGTCTGGTGCGGTAAGTTCCTACGATGCGGCGATGGTTCTGCAACATGCGGTTCGTATGGACACTCTGGATTCGCTCCAATTCATTGCTGGCGATGTGAGTGGCGACAGTTTTATTTCTTCTTTTGATGCGGCTCTGATTTTGCGTTATGCGATAAGGATGATTCGTCACTTTCCGGTTGGAGCCAGACCGGGTAGCGATACGGTGGATTGGGCATTTAGACCCAAACAGAGAACTTATACTCAGCCGACACAGAATCAGGTGAATCAAAACTATAAGAGTATTCTTTACGGTGACCCGAGTGGAAACTGGTCTGGTAATTTTATAATGCCGGCTTCTAGCAAAAAAGAACCTATTAATTTCTTCTTTGTCAATTTCCCAAAAGAGAAGGATGCCGAGATTTTTCAATCACTTTTTTCCACCAAAGTGATAGAAGACGAAGGAATGACGGTCTTGAGCCGAGATTCTTCGTTTTCGCTCAGAATAACAAAGGAGAAAGATGTCCTTCAGGAACAAAAAGAAGATGTTACCGCCTTAAAAGATGAAATTCCTTCTCGTCTTATTATCTATCCAGTAGAGGTTAAAAATGCAAAAGGTGTCATTTCTGCTGATTTGCAGATTTCTTATAATCCAAAGTACTTAAGACCGGTAGAAATAAGAACTTCAGAAATTTCCAATAACTTTTTGGCTGCTGGTGCTGATTACGGTGGAATTTTAAGAATCGCAATGGCCGGTTGGCAGAAGTTGAACGGCGATGTGAAATTACTTGAGGTTATCTTTGAAGAAAAAAGTGAAGCGCTAGCTAATCCGGAAATAGAGATTGACTGGGTGGTGTTGAATGAAGGCGAAGAAGAATTGATTGAATCAGCGGTTATGGGCAAAACCGAGCCATTAAAGATATCGTCAGCCATAAGCAAGCCGAACCCATTTGCAAACAAAATTTGCATCCAGTATTCAGTACCGAAAGAAACAAGGGTTGATATAAAGGTTTATAATTCCCTTGGCCAGACAGTGAAAACCTTAGTCAATGAAGTGAAAAAGCCAGGTGATTATTTCGTATTCTGGGACGGAAGGGATGAGAAAGGCGATAAGCAACCAAATGGAATTTACTTCGTTCGAACCAATGCCGATAAGAAGAGAGTGGATAAAAAAATTGTTCTCTTACAAAAATAAGGAGGAGATAATGATAAGAGTAATTTTTGCACTATTCTCGATAGGGACTATTCTATTTAGCCAGCCGGTCCAAGTTTGGATTCCTGATTGCCAAGCCGATTCCGGACAAGCTTTTACAATACCAATAAGAATTGACAGCGTGACCGGAAGAGGAATTATCGGAGTTGACATAACCTTATCATTCAGGCAAGCAGTCTTGAGAGCGGAAAGTGTATGGGCAGGTAATGTGGTACCGGGCGGTTGGATGATATTCTTTAATACCAATAATCCAGGAGAACTTATCATTGCGATGGCAGGAGCTTATCCGTTGAGTGGACAGGGTTCACTCTGCACTCTAAAATTTAGCGTAAGAGGTAGAATCGGCGATACGACCACCATCCACTTTTCTCGCTGTTTGCTCAACGAAGGAAATGTGCCTTGCTCGACAAGGGATGGGAGATTTACTGTTACGGGAGTGGGAATTAAAGGAAACAATCTTGAAAAGATCCCAGTTTTAAGAGTCTCTCCTAATCCTTTCCGAAAATACACCCAGATTTGTTATGAATTGAGTAAGGGCACTTTGGTAAGGGTTTCGCTCTACGATATCTCAGGCGAAAAGGTTATTTCGCTTTTTGAGGGTTTCTCAAAAGCCGGTTTGCATGTCAAAAGATGGAACGGTGAACGGGAAAATGGGATAGAATGCGAAAAGGGAATTTATTTTCTTGTAATAGAAAACGAAGAGTATAAACTAAAACAGAAAATATTAAAATTATAAATACCACTTTTACAGCTCTTGATAGTTCCATCTGAAAGAGGTCTAAAAACGGTGAAAAAAAGGTTCGAACGGCGTCTATTTTTATCGTCTGGAAACGGGTGAATATAAAGCGATGAAGAAGATGGTGAAGATGGAATATGTAGGAAGGAGGGAGCAGAGAGGAGAGAGTTAGAAAATAAAAGGACGGGCGGGAACTTCTTCCCGCCCTTTAATTTTTGCCACAATGGGATTAAGGAGAGAAAAGATGGAATCTTGACTTTTGCCATTTTACTCTGTATAATAAATTATGGAGATTTTATTAGGAATATCATCAGTGGTTATTGCGACGTTCGCCGTCGTTTTAGCGATATGGTCAATTAGACTAGACAAACGAACCGATAGATTGATTAAAACCGAAGACGAGAGGGCAAAGGGTTTAATTGAAGAAGTGAATAAAAGGACTCAGGAGTTGATTGAGGAGGGAAATAAAAGGACTCAGGAGTTGATTGAGAGAATGGATAGACACTTGGAGGAGGGAAATCGCCGAACCCAACAGATGATTGAAGAGATGAACCGCCGAACACAAGAAACCTTGCAACATATCGCTGACCTGATGGTTGCCCATAGATAGTGGTATTTTTATCGTCTGGAAGCCGGCGGATTCACGGCGACGAAGAAGATGGTGGAGATGGGGTGATTTAACCGCGAATTGTGTCCCTTGACCGTTGAAAATAAGCGAGGGCGGGGAGAAATCCCTGCCTTTTTGGCTTCTTTTCGGTTTAGGATATAAAAAATTACGAACGATAAGTCTTATGATTTTTATGGGAATAATGACCTTTCGGAATATGCTGGAAAATGGGTGGCAATTGTTGACGAAAGCGTCCAAAGATGAGATTCTTATTTTATAATGGTGGTTGAATTTAAGATATCGAATCTTCAGGGAAAGATTTTTGGGGTGTGCCCAAGAACGTCCCGCTAATAAACTCAGACCGGAAAGGAAGTTTATTTTAATCTATTACACTCCTATCCGAAGTTCACCCTTTCTCTTCCATCCGCTTTTTTATCTCTTTTTCTTTACCAATATCTTTTGGTTCGTAATATCTTCTGCCTTTTAGTCTTTTTGGGAGATATTCTTGTTCTACTTTTCCCTCTGGGAAATTGTGGGGGTATTGGTAATCCTTACCATAACCCAAACCGCGCATTAAGGGAGTTGTGGGATTTCGGAGATGGAGGGGAACGGGTTCGGTTGGGGTATTTAAGGCATCCTCCTTTGCCTTTTGGTAGGCAAGATAGACCGAATTGCTCTTTGGCGCCAGTGCCAAATAGATAACCGCCTGGGCTAATGCCAGAGAGCATTCGGGTAAGCCAACAAATTCTACCGCTTCTCTGGCCGCATTGGCAATGACTAATGCCTGAGGGTCAGCATTGCCAATGTCTTCGGAGGCGAGGATGACTAAACGCCGGGCAATGAATAATGGGTTTTCTCCGGCTTCTAACATCCTGGCCAACCAGTATAGACCAGCATCTGGGTCACTGCCTCTAATTGATTTGATGAAGGCCGAGATTAGATTGTAATGCTCTTCTCCTTTCTTATCGTATAAGAGAAACTTCCTTTCTACAATCTCTTCAATCAGATTTTTTGTGATTATTCTTTTGCCATCCTTGGGTTCCGCACTCATCGTTGCCATCTCTAAGATGTTTAATGCCTGGCGGGCATCGCCATTAGAAACAACCGCGATATAATTTAGTATCTTCTCATTAACGACGGGCTGGAACTTTTTTAGTCCATCTTCTCGGATGAGGGCCCGTTTTAAGATAACTTTTATCTCTTCGGGCGCTAATTGATTTAAGACAAATACCTTACAGCGCGAAAGAAGCGGAGCAATTACTTCAAATGAAGGGTTTTCAGTTGTCGCGCCAATCAAGATAATCTTCCCCTTCTCCACATAAGGAAGAAAGGCATCCTGTTGGGTCTTGTTGAAGCGATGGATTTCGTCAACGAAGAGAATCGTCCGGCGACCGCGCATTTTCTCTTCATAATTTGCCTCTTTAATTACCTTTCGGATTTCCGAAATACCAGAGGTGACCGCACTGAAAGAGACGAAATGGGCATTGGTATATTGCGCGATTAGCCGGGCTAAGGTTGTCTTTCCGGAACCGGGTGGTCCCCAGAATATAATAGAAAAGAGTTCCCCTCTTTCAATGATTTTTCTTAAAGGCTTATTTTTACCAAGGAGATGGTCTTGACCAACGATTTCGTCTAAATCTTTTGGTCTTAATCTTTCAGCGAGGGGTGGGGGAAATGGTCTCTCCTCAAATAGTTCCATAAGTCATTATAAACAGTAATTCTTTCTCTGTCAAATAAGATTGTAAAGTAATATAGAAGAGAGGCGAATCTCTTACAGTGGTTCAAAAAGGATGAGGGGTTGACCGAATTCTACCGGCTCACCATCCTTTACCAAAATTTCTACTACCTTTCCTTTTTTCTCCGCCTTTATCTCATTCATCAGTTTCATTGCCTCAATGATACATAAGGTATCTCCGGGTTCAACCACCTCTCCCTTTTTGACAAAAGGTGGGGCATCGGGTTTGGGACAGGAGAAGAATGTCCCGACCATTGGTGATTTTATCTCTTCGTATTGCTTTGATACCACTTTGGTCTCTTCTTCTTTCACCGGGGGTGGTGACTTTTCTCCAACCCTTTGGGATGGAGGCGCTACCGCCTGGGTTTCGGTCGTCTTACTTTTGGGTAACACGAAACCAGACGTCGCCACTTCCCCGCGGCTGATTTTTATCTTGTTTCCTTCATATTCCCATTCTAAACTACTGATATTATATCTCTCAGCCATTTCAAAAATCTCTCTGATCAATGCTAAGTGTTCTTTATTACTCTTCTCTTGTCCCATCTTTTCCTCCTTTTTTAGTGTGGGATTTTTCCGCGCTTCAAAGAATTTTAATGCCACCTCGGGAAAGAGGGCATAAGTGATATAGTCTTCTTCCTTTTCCACCAAATTTTTATCCAATTCTTTTTTCACCTTGGGCAGGATTGGTTCTAATAAATCGGCGGGTCGCTTATCAATCGGCTTTTCGTCGCCTAAGATTTTTTTGACAATCGTATCTTTTATCGGAACCGGCGGTTTGCCGTAAAGACCTTTAACATAATCCCTCACTTCTTTTAGGACCACTTTATATCGGGAACCCTGCACGACATTACATACCGCCTGGACACCAACAATTTGACTGGTTGGGGTAACAAGTGGTGGATAACCTAAATCCTTCCTCACCTTTGGGACCTCTTCTAAGACCTCCTTTAACCGGTCAAGGGCCTTCTGTTCCTTTAATTGGGTGATTAAGTTGGACATCATCCCACCGGGGATTTGATGGGTTAAAACCGAGTCGTCAACAATCTTTTCATAGGTAATCCCCTTTTTAATTCTCAGGTTCTCTAAATATTCTGAAATCTCGCTGATTATTGACCGGTTTAATTGTAGAATATAAGGAGTGCCTTCTAAGGCGGAAATCATCGTCTCAATCGCCGGTTGGGATGTCCCAAAGGCCAGAGGATAATGGGCGGTATCAATAATATCAACCCCGGCTTCAATTGCTTTTAGATAAGTAGCAACAACCATTCCGGATGAGGCATGGGAGTGAAGGTCTATTGGAACTTTAATCTCCGTCTTTAATCTCTTAATTAGTTCATAAGCCACCGGTGGAGAAAGAATTCCTGCCATATCCTTAATACAGATACTATCAACACCTAATTCTACTTCTTCCTTCGCCCGTTGGAGGTAGTATTCAATCGTATGGAAAGGCGAAATTGTATAGCAGAGTGTCCCTTGAGCCAATTTGCCCCTCTTTTTAACCAACCGTATCGCCTGAGCAATATTTCTTAGGTCATTTAAGGCATCAAAGATGCGGAATATATCAATCCCCCTTTCAGCTGCCTTGTCAATAAATGCCTCTAAGAGGTCATCCGGATAATTACGGTAGCCAACAATATTCTGTCCCCGCAGAAGCATCTGGAGTGGGGTATTTTTGACCTTTTCTTTTATTAGAGATAATCTCTCCCAGGGGTCTTCGTTCAAAAATCTTATTGCCACATCAAAAGTTGCCCCGCCCCAAACTTCTAAGGAGTGATAGCCAACCGCATCCAGACTGCTAAGGATGGGCAGCATTTCTTCGGTCTTCATTCGGGTCGCCCAGAGGGATTGATGGGCATCCCTTAAAGTGGTGTCAACAATTTTAATTATCCTCTCCATAAAGATGGTTATGATAACTTTCAACGGCCGTTGACGAATTTTTTTTCAGTGCCGACCGTAACTTAAAATAAATCCTCTCCATATTCATCGCTCTTGAACCTTTTATTAATATGGTATCAAAGGGTTGCAAAATGTCAAGGAGAAAAGAGATTACTTCTTCTTCCCGATTGGCGGCAAAAGTCCTCTCTTTTGCCATCTTCTCTTTTCTCGCCCCTTCAATTACCACTTGGGCGAAATCACCAATTGTGACTAAAAAATCAAGATATTGTCTTGCCTTTCTCCCCAATTCAAAATGGAGGTCTTTTGCCCTTTCGCCCAATTCTTTCATATCGCCTAAAATGGCAATCTTCCTCCCCGGGGCAATTAGCGAGAGGGTATTTAATGCCTCTTCCATTGAGACCGGATTGGCGTTATAACAATCTAAGAGTACCTTATAACCCTTGAGGTTAATCGTCTGGTAGCGGAGGGGGGGCGGTTCAAAATCAGAAAGGGCAGAGATAGCGGTGGCGACTTCGATTCCGAGGGCCGTGGCGATGGCGATGGCACATAAAGAATTATAAACATTACACCTGCCGATGAGCGGGAGAAATACCCGATACCTTCCATTTAAGAGGTAAGTTGTGAAATCGGGCAAAAGTTTGATTTGCTTAGCAAAGAAATCCCCTGATTTTTGTCCAAAGGTTATCTTTTGCAAGGAGAAATCATCGCCCATCTTTTTTACTAATGGGTCATCATTATTTAAGATAGCAATTCCGGTAGGAGGTAGGGATGCTATGAGTTCGCGCTTTTCTTGGGCAACACCGTTGCGGTCTTTCATAAATTCTAAATGGGTATCCGAAATATTCGTTATCGCGCCAATATCCGGCTGGCTCATTTCGCAGAGGAGATAGGTGCCACCGATTTGATTCATCTCCATCTCTAAAATTAAAATCTCAGTCTCCGAAGTTAATTCTAATAAAGTGAGGGCAACGCCAATTTCGTTATTATAACTATCCTTTGCCTTTAAGACCTTATATTTTGTGCTGGCAATCTTTGCCACCATATCCTTTACCGTTGTCTTCCCATTACTGCCGGTTATGGCCACTGTCTTTGGCGAGAACTTTTTTCGGTAAGCCTGGGCAATCTGCACGAGGGCGGATTTGGTATCGGCAACCTTTATCATAATCGGAAACTCTTCTCTTATATCCAAAGAGTAAATAACACCTTTTGCCCCTTTCCCCTTTACTTCGGCAATAAAGGAATGACCGTCAAAGTTCTTGCCTGAGAGTGCGATAAAGATATCGCCCGGGGAGATGGTTCGGGAATCGGTGGAGAGGTTGTCTATATCATCATCTAATCTTCCTCTGACCACTATGCCACCAGTTGCCTCTTGTATCTCTTTAACGGTCAATCGTTCCATATTCGTTGCCTTTCGGTTATACGATAAACATTGCGTCACCGAAACTGTAGAAGAAAAACCTCTTTTCAATTGCATAGCGGTAGGCAGAAAATATTAGTTCTTTATCAGCAAAGGCGCAGAGAAGTAAAAGAAGGGTAGACTTGGGAAGGTGGAAGTTGGTGATTAAACAGTCAACAATCTTAAATTTATATCCCGGATAGATGAAGATGTCAGTAGAACCACTATAAGGTCTCACCTGAGAATTCATCGCGATGCCTTCTAAGGCTCGGACCACGGTTGTGCCACAGGCAATAATTCTCCTTTTCTCTTTCTTTGCCCGGTTAATCATCTCAGCCGTAATAACATCTATTTCAAAATCTTCGTCATACATCTTATGTTCTTCCACTGTCTCGGTCTTAATCGGACGGAATGTCCCGAGACTGGGGTGGAGGGTGATAAACCCAATCTCCACCCCCTTTTTTCTTATTCTATTTATCAATTCCGGTGTGAAGTGGAGACTGGCGGTCGGTGAGGCAACTCCACCATCCTTTTTGGCAAAGATTGTCTGGTAGCGCTCGGGGTCCTTTAACTCCTCTTTTATATAGGGTGGTAGGGCAATTTTTCCATATTTCTCAATTGCTTCTCTATCGCTTATATTTAGAAACCGAAGATGACGCACACCACTTTCCTTTCGCTCGGTAATTTCCATCTCACAGTCCTCAATCCTTACTCTTACTCCGGGCTTGAATCTCTTTGCCGGTCGAGTTAAAACTTCCCAAAGGTTTAATTCCTTTCTCCGCAGAAGCAAGACCTCCCCTCTCTTGCCATTAGGGAAGGTTGGATAAATCCTGGCCGGTATTACCCGGGTATCATTAAAGATTAGAACATCCCCAGGGTTGAGATAATCGGTAATCTTATAGAAAACGGTCTCGTGGAATTTTTTACTTTTGCGGTCAAGGATTAAAAGCCGGGATTCGTCTCTCTTTTCTTTTGGTCTCTGGGCAATAAGTTCGGGCGGGAGATGATAATCAAATTCCGCTACTTTCATATCAAGAGGGGATATTGCTGGGCGGAGCAAATTCTATTTCGTCTCTTTTATCTTCTGGGCAATCTTTTCTAATTCAGCAAAACTCGCCTCCCCTTTCTGATGAACTTGAAGATAATGATGGAGGTCTAAAATTTTATCAAAGATGTTATCCGCGCCTTTTATTTTGGGAATGAGATGGGCGTGGAGATGGGGAACCCTTGTTCCCCGAATCAAAAGGCTGACATAATCACAATCAAAGGTCTTTTTTAATTTTGTGCTCATCAGCCAGATTGTCCGAAAGAAAGGACCTGCGTCTTCGGCCGGTAATTCGGTCAACCAGGTGATATGCCTCTTAGGGATGATTAGGGTATGACCAGGACTAACGGGATAAATATCAAGGAAGGATAAAGTCTTTTCATCCTGATACAGAACCGCGGCCTTTTCGGCGCCGGCGACTATTTGGCAAAAAATGCAGGACATATTATTTTTTCTTTTGCCGCTTGCCCCGGGAGACTTTTGGCTGGAAGTAGAGGATGTCGTTGATGTTTCCCTCCCGCTCGTTTTTCTTCTTAAAGACCGCCTCCATTAATAGACCGGGTTCTAATTGGCAAGAGGCCTTTACCCGATGGATGAAGAAGGTATCGGTTCCTTTCATATTGATTAACCCGACGACCTCCGGGCATTTTAGTTCTTCGCCATTTGGTCCGAGGTGTAAAATGGTGTAGGAGACAAGGGAGGCTTCGTTTTCTATCTTACGCCATTCGGTCAAGGGGTGAAAACAGAATTCGCAATAAATTTTTGGTGGCAGGAAGGTAAAATCGCATTCCGGACAATAAGTCGCCAGAAAGACCTCTTCCTTTAGTTTTTGGAAGAATCTCTCACCAGCTATACCCGCGGTATAAAGACTTTCTACGGGCAATTCTCCTTCCTGCGTCCTGATATTTTTAATATTATTTATCTTCTCTTTTATACCCATTGCTTCCCTCCGATATTGGTCGGAAATATAATATATCGGTTATGGCGCCTTCTCTCTTTTCCGTCTCCTTCCAGACCGCTTTCACCTTCATTCCAATCTTCACATCTTTTGGCTTCACTTCCCCTAAGAGGTGCATAAAGCCAATTCCTGGAGATGCGCCATCTATCTCAATTACCGCCGGGATTTGAGGTTCTTTGATCCGCTTCACATCCCAGGTGACATAACAGAGGGAGAAGGTATTAACTTTCCCCGTATCTTTCAGTTCTAGCCATTCGTCAATTGGGCGGAAGCATTCCTCGCAGAATATCCGGGGTGGGGTTAAAATCCTTCCGCACTTTTCACACCTCACGCCCAAAATCTTACCTGCTTTAAGACCAGAAAGGAATTTGCCAATCGCGATGCCACAATCCCAGGCATATCGGGCATTTGCCTTCCAATAAGTTAAACAGACCTTCTTCTCTTTGAAATCTTTATCAGTTAATCCCGTACCCAGATGTTTCATCTTTCCCTCCTTAGACGCCGAGAACTACTACGGTTCCGACCTGCATCAAATCCCCCCAGGCTTGGGCTAACCCCCTTCTTGCTTTACGGGCAATCTGCCTTTTACCGGCCTCGCCACGGAGTTGTAAAAAGATTTCAATCACTTTCATTAAACCAGCCGCGGCAATCGGATTTCCCACTCCTAATAATCCACCTGATGGACAAACCGGTAAATCACCGTCCCTTTGTGTAATACCATCAACGGTCATCTGTGGTGCCTCGCCTTTACCGCAGAGCAAGAGTCCTTCCATATGATGTAATTCCTTATAGTCAAATGGGTCATAAGGCTCGGCCACATGAATATCGTAGCGAGGATTTCTCACCCCAGCCATATTATAAGCCATCCTTGCCGCCTCTTCCACATAACGGGGATAGAATAAATCACGATTTGTCCAATAGGCGGTATCTAATGACCAGCCAACCCCTTCTATCCAGACCGGCTTAGAGGTAATCCGGCGGGCCAGGTATTCATTAACCAAAACACAGGCACAGGCACCATCCGAGACTGGAGAGACATCAAGCCTTTGCACCGGATAAGCCAAGACCTCAGAATTTAAGACATCTTCTACGGTAACTTCCTCCTTTAATTGCGCACAGGGGTGGTCTAAGGCATTCTTCTTATTCTTCACCGCGACCAAGGCAACCTCTTCTTTCTTTATCCCATAGGTTGTCATATAGCGGTTCATCTCCAAGGCAAAAATCCATAATAGATTGGGCTTTAGGGGTCTTTCGGTTGTGTGGTCAAAGATGGTCAAAAAGGCAGCCTGGGCATGGGGTTGGAAAGATGACATCTTCTCTTCGCAGACCACAAGGCAAGAATCAATTAAACCGGAGGCGATGTGATACCAGCCACAGGCAACCGCAAAGACACCGGTGCCGCCGCCGACAAAACATCTAAGATATGGCTTATTAAAAGCACCGGCACCATCGGAGAGATATTCGCCTTTCATATGGACGCCGTCAAAAGTATCAGGCGCACTTCCGAGGACTACCGCATCAATCTGGTTTAACTTCATTCCGCAGTAGTCCAGAGCCTCTTTGGTTGCATAATAGGCGAGTTCCTTTCCGGTCTCCTGCGCCCTTCGGACAAACTTTGTCATTCCAACACCAACAATGGCAACTCTTCTTCCCATTTTAACTCCTCTCGGTTGATAAAACAAGGCAGGCAGTTGATTGAGTTGGTAACCCCCGCCAGGAATGAACCAATGCCTTTTCGGCCTTCTTTAATTGAAAAGAACCGGCTTCTTTTCGTAACTGGAGACAAGCGACAAATAATCGCATCAATCCCGTTGCTTCATATAAATGCCCCATTCCCAAACTACCGCCCGATGGATTTACCGGGAATTCACCTTCCGGATAAGTGACACCCTCTTTCAATAGATTTACACCTTCACCTTCGGTAGCAATTCCTAATGCCTCCAGGTGTTGGAGTTCTTTATAAGAGAATGTGTCGTCAATCTCAGCAAAGTCCAGTTCCTTTCGTGGGTTTTTAATTCCGGCCTGTTCATAAGCCATCTTTGCTGCCTTCTCTACATAGGTTGGGAAGAACCAATTACGGGTATCAAGGTTTGGTGAACCCTCCATCCAGCCGAGGCCTTTAATCTCAATCGGTTTTTTAGAAAGAGAAGAGGCGACCTTTTTTGCTGCCAAAACAAAGACAAAGGCTCCGTCCGCTGGCTGACTAATTTCACCGGACAAAAGAGGGTAGGAAACCGGTTTGGTTGAGAGAACCGAATCAATAGTTAAATCAGCACCATAACAGCCGTAAGGATTTTTTAAACCATTCCTTCTATTCTTTACGACCACCTCGGCACAACCAAGCCTTGTGGCACCATTTCCCGAGAGGAATAGGTCGTATTCTAAACCAGCAATAAAATAAGGGTTAAGATTTAAGGGTCTTTGCCAGATTGGGTCAAGAGCACACATCGCAATTCCATCCGGGGTTAAAATATTGGAGGATTTGGCATGGGCCTCCACCACCGCAATGTCAAAATGTCCGGTCTTAATCTGAAGACAGGCGGCAATAATTCCCGAGAGTCCGTCTTGGGTTAAGGTGTGCATCGGTTTTAAGACCGCCCCTAATTGGTCCGGGGTGTATTCGTCAAAGATTGATGTCCCTTCATTATAGTCTTCGGCACAGGTGATAAAGGTATCAACATCCTTTCTTGGATTAATCCCACAATCGTTATAGGCCTTAACCGCGGCCTCAAAGACCAATTCTTTATAAGAGCAATCAGGTGATAAAGGTCGGCAGGGAACACTCCCCATCCCGACGATTGCTACTTCCATAATTCCTCCTTATGAATACCGCCCGAGGCGGTTTTTATAGATATTCCTATCTCTCTTATGGCTCCTATTTTTATCGCCACCTTTTAAGTCTACTCAAAAAAAGGAATTAGTCAACAGCCCGCTTTTCTAATTTAGTTGAAAAATCAGGCTCTAAACCCTATGGTAGATACCTTACCTTTATGTTCTTAATTCCCCAGAAGATATTATCTCTTATCCGTCCATCCCGCCGGTAATAGGAATTGAGCATTCGTCTTATTTTCTCTCGTTCCGAAAGCCGGGCATAGGGACAGGGGTTTTTTATTGGTCTTAAATGAAAGGCTTTAAGGTAAGCATTAATTATCTCACTGGTGAAATAATATAGTGGTCTTATGATATAAAACCTTCCATTAAAAAAATCCTGTTTTGGCACAAAAGTAGAAACCTCAGAGGCAAAGAAGAGATTCAAAAGAAATGTCTCGTTCACATCCTCTCGGTGATGGGCTAAGGCAATCTTATTTATCCCATTTTCTTCGGCAATGGTAAAAAGCGCCTTCTTTCGCTCCCAGGAGCAGAAGAAACAGAAATCCTCCCCAATCCTTTCAATCTTCTCTCCAATTGCTAATTTTTTTATCTGATAATTAACCCCTAATTTCCGAAAGATTTTTTCTATTCTTTCTCTTGACCAATTGGGAAAACCTGGGTCAATATGGCAGGCAAAAATCTGCCAACCTTTTCTCTTTCTCTTATTGTATTCATTAAATAAGTGGAGAAGAGAAAGGGAATCCTTACCGCCCGAGAAACCAACCAAAACCTTTTCGCCATCCGTTAGCAACTGGTAGTCTTCCATTGCCTTCTTAAACCAGCCGAAGGCAATCTTCACTACCGCCTTTGGCGCCTTTTTAATCATAAATTTTTAACCACGGATGGACACAGAGATTAAAACGGAAAGAAAATTTTTCATTATTTATCTCTGTTTACCGAAGGGAACTGTGGCAAAATAATCTTACGGTTTCATTCTTTTTAGCAGGCAGGGATTTTAACGCAGGGGTATTTAGAAAGAAAATCTAAGAATATATCCTTTATCTCTTTCAACCTTTCTTCGGTCTTACCCTCAAACCGCAGAACCAGTATCGGCTGGGTGTTGGATGCCCGCAAAAGACCAAAGCCATCCTCCCACTCTACCCTTATTCCATCAATATCAATTATCTCACATTCCATACCTTTGGTAATTTGGCAAAAATATTCCCGCGCTTCCGCCACAATTGGAAACTTCTCTTCCTCAGGACAATTGACCCTTATCTCTGGTGTGGAAAAATAAGAAGGAATTTCACCGGCGAGTTCTTGCAAACTCTTTTTTGTCTCGGCAACGATTTGCAGTAATTTCAAAGAGGCAAATATCGCATCATCATAACCAAAATAATCCTCACCGAAGAACATATGCCCCGACATCTCACCGGCTAAAAAGGCTTTCTCTTCCTTCATTCGTGCCTTAATTAGGGAATGTCCGGTCTTCCACATCAAAGGATTTCCGCCGATTTTTAATATATATTCCCTAAGCCCTTTGGAGCACTTCACATCAAACACAACCTTTGCCTTGGGATGCCGGCTTATCAAGTCCCGGGCATAGATTCCAAGGAGTTTATCACCCCGCACAATATTTCCCTCTTCATCAATTGCCCCGATTCTATCGCCATCGCCATCATAACCAATCCCTAAATCCGCATCCAATTCGTTCACCAGACTGATAACATCCTTCATATAATTATCAATTGTCGGGTCAGGCAGATGGACTGGAAAATTACCATCCGGTTCTAAATTTATGAACGCTGGCTCTACGGGATAATCTTTTAATAAATCTTCTAAAAGAACCCCTACCGTGCCATTGCCCGGGTCAAAGACAACCTTCAATGTTTGCTTAAATCTTATCTTCTTTTGCAGGGTATTTATATAATCAGGAATTGGATTTAAGAAGAATACCTTGCCTCTTCCTTCCCGAAACTTCCCTTCTTCAACTATCTCCCTTAATCTTTGAATCTCTTCTCCATAGATTGTCGTCTTGCCGAGACCAATCTTAAAACCATTGTATTCTTTCTCGTTATGACTGCCGGTGATTTGGAGCCCAGCGTTTTTGTTGTAATGAAAGAAAGAGAAATAAAATACCGGTGTGGGAATTATTCCCAAATCAATCACATCACAACCCGTAGAGATTATCCCTTCAATTAAGACATTTCTTATCCGTTCGGAGGAGAGTCGCACATCCCGACCGATTAAAACCTCACTTCCCTGCCATTCCTCCTTCGTTTGGATATAAGTCCCATAACCCTGGCCGATTTGATAAACGACATCATCGGTCAGGTCCCTATCGGCAATCCCTCTAATATCATACTCTCGGAAAATCTTTTTATTTATCATAAATATATCTTATTTTAATCATTGGGAAAGTCAATAAAATAAAAGGGGCAGGAGAATTCCTGCCCCCTTGGGTTGTGTTATTCCTTTTCTACCATATACTTATGCCAGGCCTTAAACTCGGGGTCGCGGAGACCTTCCTTGATTTCGATTTCGGTCCAGGTTACGCCGTTCCAGATATCAATGTACTGGATAATAATAGGAAGGTAGAGTAAAAGCGTTAGCCACTCCATCATCCTTATCTTTACACCCTCGTTATACATATAACCGGCTCGTGGTCCGAAAAACCATCCGTAGAGACAGGCAACACAGCCGCCCCTCTTCGGTTTTTCCGGTGCCTGGGCATAAGATATAGAGAAATAGGCAGTAAAGAGTGTAAGGATTAAAAAGAGGCTTATCAAGCGCTTCATAAATCCCCCTTTTTATCACTATCTATTTTAACAAAATTTTAGAAAATGTCAATAGTCAAATTTTTTCATAAGTCTAATCTCAAAGATTTCATTGGGCAATGGGATATTTAACCGCAACCTTTGGAGTAAAGTCTTAATCACCAAAACCCCTTCTTCCGTTCCTTTCCTTATCTCATAACTGAGCGGTAGCCAGATACTATCTATCTTTGCCAGGCTATCAACCACATAAATCGTTGTTGGATTCTTACCTTTGGTATAGGTCTCATATCTTAAAGGAATAAATCGCTCTTTATCAATCCAGAGCAGTATCTTAGAAAATAAAGTATCGGTCTTTGGTCTCCCCTCAAATAAGAAGACCTTATATCTCTTCACCTCGCCTTCCCAGATTTTCTTAAACTGAAATCTTTCGGTAAGATAAAAGAAGGAATTTCGGAAATCAAGATATTCATTCATCTCCTTACTTGGGTTATCAATTATCCGCAGGGTATACTTTTTAGCCTTCTCCTCTCTTATGAGAAGGGTCTCACTGTTTAGGATAATCTCCTCTTCTGATAAATTCAAACGCAACTTATCTGGTGATTTGTAGTAGAAAAACCCTTTCAGTTTTATCTCACCCCGTCGTGTGCTTTTAATATTCCTTTCAATTTCACCGGAAAGGGTATTAATTGTTGATAGATTCTTGTTCACCGCCGCTAATATTGATTCGGTTGGAGGGGATTGAAAGAGAAAGAAGAGGGAGATGAGAAAATTCATAATCGTGGGCTTAAAATGAATGCATATCCAAGATTTATTGAGTTATTTCCCTAATAAGTCGATTAACAAAAAATATAGCGCCTTCCTTCTCCTTTAAGTCTTCTTTTGTTTGCGAGAATTTAATGAGGGATTTTTGGTCATTTATTGTCAACATCGCTTTTATTGAGATATTTCCGGTGTGTGTATCTTCATCAAGAAGATAAATTACAGGACCGAGAAGTATTGCGGCCGCAGCGTATGGAACAAATATCGCTAACGAAGATAAGCAACAGCCACCAATACAGCCACTTATCACAAAAAACCAGTCAACCGGGTCTTTTCCCTGGAATTTATAATCTTCAATATCTAAAATCACTTTCGGGGCAATCTCTAAATCTACTACTTTAATATTAAGAGAATCTAATAAACTCGTCATCAAGCCTTTGAGGACTGTCACATCCATCTTTCCGCTCCGGCTCACAATTTCTAACCGGATTTGATTTTCCGGGATTTTAATTTTCGGCACGATTCTGAATTCAACCCCTTCGGCCGGTTCAGTTATCTTCTGGGCAAAAAGAGGAATACAAGATATTGCTAAGATTATAAAATTTATCGGTCTCATTCTGGTTTTTCGCTCCTTTTTAAGAAAAGTCGGTAAATGGCCACTCCTCTTTTTATCTTCACAAAATTCATTCTTTCTATTCCATTTTACTAAAAAATTTCCAATTGTCAAGCCTGTTTCGTTCTGACTTCAAAATTGTCACTTGGGCGGGCAAATCAAAATGAGGCTAAGAAGGAGGTCCAGAGGAGGACACAGGGAAAGGCACAGGGAGAGACCAAGAGAGCCTATCAGGGGGAGATAAAGTAAGGCATTAAGAAAGGGTAAGAGAGAGGGCAAGAGTAAGAGGCAGGGAAAGGGGTTAGGTAAGGGATAGAGTAAAGGATAGAGTAAGAGACCCACTAAGGCATTAAGTAAGGCGCAGGGTAAGGCATCCAGGGGACGATACCCTAAAAGAAAGGAAAAATCCGATAAGTTCTGTAAAATCATAGGGTTAGAGGCAAAATCAGGCGATAAAAAAGTTTCCCGAAAGGAAACTTTATCCATTAGAAT
>CAYRLZ010000073.1:0-35545 GCA_964425275.1 uncultured bacterium
GATAATTCAGGAGAGGGGTTTTCTCCATTACTTTTCCGTAAGAGATTGCCGGGGGTGTAAGTATTATGGGAGGTGTGTCTCGCCTCGGGAGGTGAGGCAAAAGGTGTATATAAGTGAGTGCAAGAGATTGCGAGAAGAGGATTGTAAAAATAAGATTGGGACGAGGAGGATTATCGAGAGGATGTTTGGGTGGGCGAAGAGGTGGATGGGATTGTGGCGGGCGCGTTATTGCGGGATTGGGAAGATGCTGATTCAGTGTATATTGACATTCATTGCGGTTGATATGAAGATAATGATAAGGTCACCATAGGTGAAAGGGGCATGAGGTGAAGGTTTAAAGGGGAGTCAAGAGAGAGCGGCGGGTGGAGAGCACTTTCTTCAGGGAAAGGGTGGGGGGTGAGGCAAAAGGTGATTTTTAGTAAAGGCAAGATTTCCCAAACCCACTTTTTCAGAGTTCTCAAACCAGAGGCTTGACAGAATTAAAATTTTCCTTAAAATGAATTATGCTTAATTTCTTTGCAATAACTTTACTTTTGTTTTCACAAGGGACTCCGGCAACCACAGCCACAACACTCCCTTTGGAGATTCAGGTCCCGGGGGTTGAGACGCCGATAATCCCAGAAGAGTATGTCCTTATGCCCGGGGATGGACTTCTGGTGACCGTTTCTGGTCGGGTAACCTATACTTATGGTGCTACAATTACTTATGATGGTAGAATTGCCATCAGTATTCCTTACCTATCGGCGGGACAGATGGAGTCGGCCGCGCAAAAGGAAACGACGGCAATAATTGATGTCGTAAATATTAGTGGCTTAACGATAAAAGAGGCCAGGGATTCGTTGGTGAAGGTCTTTTCCCGATATTTTAAGGATGTAAAGGTTAAGTTGACGCTCACTAAATTCCACATCGCGGTTGTCTTTATCACCGGCGAGGTGCAAAAACCGGGCGTCTATTATACAGTGCCAATTGTCCGGGTCTCTCATTTAATTACGCGGGCGGGTGGTTTAACTCCGCTTGGTTCTAAAAAGAATATTAAAATCTTTCGGGACGATACGCTCTTCGCCACGGTGGATTTGGAGAATTTTGAGATGAAGGGGGATATTGCTTCTAATCCCTTGATTAAATCGGGCGACCGGATAAATGTCCCGCCCCGAATCGGTTCGGTAATTGTGAAAGGTGCGGTCTTTGGTCGGGGTGAGTATCAAATTAGATATGCGGCATTAACCGTGGAGCGAGAGCGGGTGAGTGAAGGTATTTATGAGTGGAGCCCAGGAGAGCGAGTCTCCACGATGATTGAAAAGGCCGGCGGTCTCGCACCCTGGGCCGACTTAGAGGCGGCTTACCTAGAAAGAAAAGGGGAAAGAACCGAAGAGAAGGTAAGAATACCACTAAAACTTTCCGAAATAATTAAAAACCCAAATAGTCCGTTTAATATTGAACTACGAGATGGCGATGCCATCGTTGTCCCATCAATCAACTCTGAGGTTTATGTTCAGGGTGAGGTGAATTCACCTAAGGCCTATACCTTCTTTCCCAATTCTCGGGCATCCGATTATATTGGTAAGGCGGGTGGTTTTACCATTTTCGCCAATACCCGCCGGGCGCGGATTATCCGGGGCAATAAGAAGATTTCATTGAAAGGCGACCCACTCATTGAACCGGGAGATAAGATATATGTTCCGCGAATCAGTGTGAAGTGGTGGCAAGATTATGTGGCAATCCTGACCTCTCTAACTCCCTTTGCCGCCTCCGTCGCCTATCTCCTGGTTGCCCGCTGATTGCTGACCCGACGAAGGAGAGTCAAAGTAAAAAGACCAGAAGGTCAATAAAAAATACCCACGACTAAAAACTGTTTCTTGGACTTCGTCCCTGCTTGCCGAACATCCGTGGTTTCACTTATTTTCTTTCGGACGAGTGGGGTAATCAGTCTTGTAAAGTTCCCGCCTTTTGGCTTCTAATAATTCGTCTTTCTGGCCTAAATATTGAGCGACGCTTAAAATCTTATCACCGACCAATTCCTTCGGTAGGTATGATTGATAGTTCTCATCCCGGGTTAAGTGGTGGTCAAGGATAATAGTAGTGGTTGGCTTTTCCTTTAGGACCTTCTTTATATTTTCCATCGCCTTCATTAAATCCTCTTCTCGGTAGCGATAATTGAGCAGATAGGTCATTGGACCGTCACCAAAGATTATATCCGGCTTATGCTCTAAGATGAAATCCACCGCTTCTCGGTGCACCGGACCTTGAACATCCGAGGTGAAGAGAAATTTTTTTGCGCCGTCGTCAATTAAAACCTCGGTCACAAAACCTAAATGGGGGTTTAAACCATGAAAGACGGCGGGAGAAAATTTTATCTTCACTCCCTTGATATCAAATTCGCGGCCGTCGGCAACCAATAGGACCTGAACCAACGGCTTAATCTCCTTTAAGAAATAATTGGCCCGAGTTTTCTGACTCTCATTTATATTATTTAATGGGTCTTTTAGAAAAACCACTTTATCCTGGTAAATCTCCAATGCCTCGGGGTTGTGGTGGTCGTAATGGTAATGGGTGACGATAATGACATCACATTTTTTTACCCATTCGGTAATCTCCTGCCACTTCGCTTCTTTTCTCTTTAATTCTAAGGGGTGGGGAGGTAAATTAAAGCGGTTGGGAGAAAGGGCTACCCCGGGGTCAATGAAAACTGATAAGTGCTCGGTTATTACGACCGTTGCCATGCTCCGCACACCCAGGCTGTCACTGGCAACGGGAATGACTTTCATAATAAGAGATTTTATCTATCCTTCTTTTATGTCTCCCTCCTTCAAATTTTTCTTTGAGAAAGGTTAAGAGGATAGCAACCGCCTCTCTTTCTTTGGTAAAGTTTGCGGCTAAAACTAAGACATTGGCGTCGTTATGATTTCGGGCCATCTTAGCCATCTCTTTATTAAGACAGAGGCAAGCCCTTATCCCTTTTCCCTTATTGGCACTGATTGACATCCCCAAACCAGAGCCACAGATGAGGACACCGCGCTCAATCTCCTTTTTTTGTATCGCCGCCACTAAGGGAAAGGCATAATCGGGATAATCAACCGATTTTTCATCAAAGGTCCCGAAATCTCGGAACTTAATTTTGGGGAGGGCGGCTTTTAATTTCTCTTTTAGTTTAAAGCCCCGATGGTCGGCGGCAATCCCAATCTTCATACCAACTTGAAACCGAAGATGGTATCTCTTCGCTAAATGTAAGTGAGCCAGTTATGCCGGTCTTCTTTATCACCCATAACAATGGCAAAAAATTCTTCCTGTAATCTCTTGGTAATTTTGCCAATTTTTCCGTCGCCGACCTTAATTTGGTCAATGGAACGGATTGGTGTGATTTCGGCGGCACTGCCGGTGAAGAAGACCTCATCGGCAATATAGAGAAATTCCCTTAACATCATCTCTTCGCGCACTTCAATCCCTAAGTCTTGGGCGATTTTGATTACCGTATCCCGAGTTATTCCGGGAAGGATTGTCGCATGGAGGGGTGGTGTGTATAACTTACCGTTTTTCACAACAAATATATTTTCGCCCGACCCTTCACTAACAAAGCCGAAGACATCTAAGGCGATACCCTCGGTATAGCCATAAGTTAAGGCCTCCATCTTTATCAGTTGGGAATTCATATAATTGGCACAGACCTTAGCCATCGCCGGGAAGGTATTGGGGGCCATTCGGTTCCAGGAGGAGACCATCACATCCACGCCTTCGTCAGGCGAAGTCTCCCCAAGATATTTTCCCCAATAAAATGTGGCAATCGCTACACAGACCGGACAGTTAAAAGGATTTACCCCCAACTCATTATAACCCCGATAGACAATTGGTCGGATATAACACTCATCCTGTCCATTCGCCTTAATCGTCTCAATACAGGCCCGGTTAATTTCTTCCTTAGAGAAGGGGATAGCCATCCGATAGATTTTTGCTGAGTTAAAGAGCCTTTCCGTATGTTCGGGAAGTCGGAAGACCGCTGGACCTTTTTTTGTTTTATAACACCTCAGCCCTTCAAAGACCCCGGTGCCGTAATGGATTACATGGGAGAGGATATGAATCTTGGCTTCATCCCAGGGAATTAACTTTCCATCCATCCAGATAAATTTTGCTTTGGCAAGCGGCATTATTTCTTCTTAGTGGCGGCGAAGGGACTCGAACCCCTGACCCAGAGATTATGATTCTCCGGCTCTACCACCTGAGCTACGCCGCCAATTGTTGCCGCCCCCCGCAAGCAGGAGGTGTGTATACGGTGGGAAAAATTGATGAAGAACTCGCGGAAGGGCGGCAAATTTAAATATCTCATCTTCTTTATTTTAACTTAAAATAGTAAAAAGTCAAATACCTTTCATTTGCCGACATGTCCGGGAGAATAGAGAAAGGGTTGACAGATGAGATTTTATCGGTATGATAATTGGATGAGGATTAAGATTAAAGAGAAGACCTGGGAAGTAGAACCAGGTATTAAATTTAAAGAGATAATAGATGATGATAATGTCTTATGTGTCAAATGGCAAGGTATTTATTTAGATTTAGATTCCGAGGTGAGGGAAGGGGAGATTGAACTGGTCGATTTTTCCTCACCGATGGGTAAGAGTGTCTTTTGGCATTCATCGGCTCATCTCTTAGCCCATGCGGTCAAGAGGCTCTTTCCCTCTGTAAAGTTGGCGATTGGTCCAGCAATTGAAAATGGTTTCTATTACGATTTTGATAAGGAAGAGCCATTTCAGGAGGAAGACTTGGCGCTAATTGAAGCGAAGATGCAAGAATTAAGGGATTCTGATATACCAATTGAACGTGTCGTTTTCGACCGGGAATCCGCCATCGCTCTCTTCCGAAGTCAGGGCGAGGTCTATAAGTTAGAAATCTTAGAAGGAATTCCGGATGAAAAAATTTCCTGTTATCGGCAGGATGATTTTATTGACCTCTGCCTTGGACCTCATCTCCCCCGCACCGGAATGATAAAGAGTTTTAAGTTGCTCTCAGTCGCCGGTGCCTACTGGAAGGGTGATGAGAGAAATAAGATGCTCCAAAGGATATACGGGATTTCTTTCCCAACATCAGAAGAACTTAATGAATACTTGCAAAAATTGGCGGAGGCGAAGAGAAGGGACCATCGGAGATTAGGACCACAGTTAGAACTATTCTCCTTTTATGAAGAGGCCGGTGCCGGACTTGTCTACTGGCATCCGAAGGGGGCAATTTTAAGAAGGGTGATTGAGGACTACTGGATTGAAGAACATAAAAGACACGGCTATAAGATTGTTTATACCCCCCATATCTTTCGCGGGCATCTCTGGAAACTCTCCGGACATTATGACTATTATCGGGAGAATATGTTTACCCTACCAGTAGAAAACGAGGAGTATATTTTAAAGCCGATGAATTGCCCCGGGCACATCCTAATTTATAAGTCAGGGGTTCGGAGTTATAAAGAATTACCCTACCGATTGGCGGAATTAGGGACGGTATACCGAAATGAGAAGTCCGGTGTTCTGCACGGGATGTTGCGGGTGCGGGGATTTACCCAGGACGATGCCCACATATTTGTCAATGAAGAGATAGTGGAAGAAGAGATAAGGGAGATTCTTGATTTCTCCTTGAAGATGCTCGGTGATTTCGGCTTCAAGAATTTTAAGATTGACCTCTCGGTTAGAGATTTGGCTCAGAAGGAGAGGTATATTGGAAGCGATAAAGCCTGGGAACTGGCCGAGGAATCACTGGCCAATGCCTTAAAGAGAAGAGGGCTGGAATATAATCGGGCCGAAGGTGAAGCGGTCTTTTATGGTCCAAAGATTGATATTAAATTACTGGATAGTCTGGGAAACGAATGGCAGGCAACGACCATTCAATTTGACTTCAACCTTCCCCAGCGGTTTGATGTCTATTATATCGGAAAAGATGGCAATCATCACCCGGCGATTATTATTCACCGAACAATCCTAGGTTCATTAGAAAGATTCGTTGGGGCCTTGATTGAACATTATGGCGGTGCCCTACCGGTCTGGCTTTCACCAGTTCAGGCACGAATTATGCCGATTACTGATAAAGAGATTCTTTATGGAGAGGAGATCTTAGCTATGTTGCAGAAGGAGGGCATTCGGGTGGAGATTGACCGTAGGCCGGAAAAGATTAATTATAAAGTGGCGGAGGCCGAGCGATTAAAAATTCCCTATATGTTAATTGTCGGGAAAAGAGAGAAAGAAGAAGAAGTTGTATCATTGAGGAAGAGAAAGGAAGGGGTAATTGGCGTTAAGATGATTGAGGAGGTAATCCGAATGATAAAGGAGGATATGGAAAATAAATCGTAATGAAATATAAACCACGAGTAAACTTTGGGATAAGAAGCCCGTATGTGCGGGTAATTGGACCGGCGAAAAAGATGATTGGGATTATGCCAATAAAGGAAGCGATTGAATTGGCCAAGAGTCAGGGATTGGACCTGATAGAAATTACATCCCATGCTGACCCACCGGTCTGCACGATTGCCGACTTCGGAAAGTATCTGTATGAATTAAAAATAAAAGAACGAGAGGCGAAAAAGAAACAGCACCAGGTAGCAATGAAAGAGATGCGGATATCCTATAAGATTGATGACCACGACTACCAGATAAAATTGCGGAAGATAAAAGAATTTCTCCTGGCAAAAAATCGGGTGAAAATCGTCTTGAGGATGCGGGGCCGGGAGGTCCTCTATAAGAATAAGGCATTTGCTTTACTTAATCGTCTGGCTGATGACTTAAAGGAGATTGCGATTCCGGAAAGGCCACCCCAAACCGTTGGCGAATCGGCTAGGATACTACAAGTTACTTTTTTACCTAAATGAAGCCACTTTTATGTTGATTTAGAAAGAATAGAGGAGAGAAATGAAACTAAAAACTCTTAGCTCAATAAAAAAGCGGGTTAAATTAACCGCTACGGGAAAGTTGATGCACCGCCGAGCGGGCAAAAGCCATCTTCTTTCCGGGAAGAAAGGAAGTAGAAAACGAAGGCTGAAAAAGCCCAAGGAGTTAAGAAAGACCGAATCCAAGAGGTTGAAAAGATTTTTACCTTATGGATAAAGGTCTGAGAGGAGAGGGATATGCCAAGAGTTAGAACTGGACCTTATACCAGAAGGCGTAGGAAAAAATGGTTAAAGGAGGCTAAGGGATATTGGGGCAAGAGAAAAAGTCTTTATAAGACGGCCCGCGTGGCGGTAATGCGGGCTTGGCTTTCTGCCTACCGGGACCGGAAATTGAAGAAACGAAATTTCCGCCGACTCTGGATTCTACGGCTCTCGGCCGCTCTCCGACCGTTAGGTATTTCTTATAGCCAATTTATCAACTATCTAAAAAAGGCAAAGATTGAAATGAATCGTAAGGTATTGTCGGAACTGGCCATAAGAGACCCGGAGGGGTTTGGAGCCTTGGTTAAAAAGGTCGTGAGTGAACCAGTGAAATAGATGGAAATAAAGGAGATTGAAGAATTAGGAAAAAAGGCAAAAGAGGAAATCCTCGCCTCCCAAAATCTAAAAGATTTGGAGGCGGTAAGGCTCAAATATCTCGGTCGGAAGGGAAGTCTTACCACTATCCTGCGCGGGCTGGTCAATCAGCCGGAGGATGAAAGGCGGGTCTTGGGAAGGTTGGCTAATACCCTAAGGGATGAATTAACCGCCCTGGTCGATGAGCGAAAGGGTCTACTTGCGGAAAAAGAAGAGGTGCAACCAGAGATTGATATTACCCTACCGGGAAGAAAACCCTGGATGGGGAAAATCCATCCAATATCTCAGGTGATGAAAGAGATTTGCGAAATTTTTATCGGGATGGGTTTTAAGGAAGAGGTTGGTCCGGAGATTGAGACCGAATGGTATAACTTTGATGCCTTGAATATACCGAAAGACCATCCATCAAGGGATATGTTTTCCTCTTTTTACTTAGAAGATGGCTCTCTTTTACGGAGTCATACCTCACCGGTTCAAGTTCGGGTGATGGAGCGGCAAAAGCCGCCGATAAGAATCATCGCTCCGGGTCGGGTATTTCGTCCGGATGACTTTGATGCTACCCATTCACCAGTTTTCCATCAAGTGGAAGGTCTCTACATTGACGAGGGGGTTACCTTTGCTGACTTGAAGGGAACGATGCGCGAATTCTGCCGTCGGATGTTTGGCGAAGGTATCGCAATGAGATTTTTACCCTCCTATTTCCCATTTACTGAGCCTTCAGCGGAGGTGGCAATCTCCTGTGTAATATGCCAACAAGAGAAGGGTTGCTCAACCTGTAAGGGCACAGGTTGGCTTGAGATATTGGGCAGTGGAATGGTTCACCCCCAGGTTTTACGAAACTGTAAGATTGATCCAGAGAGGTATTCGGGTTATGCCTTTGGTCTGGGTGTAGAAAGGATAGCAATGATTAAATACCGGATTGATGATTTGAGATTATTCTATGAGAATGATATTAGATTTTTAGAACAGTTTTGAACTATGAGGCAGGAAGTGATAAAGATTGAAAAGCCAGAAGCGGCCAATATTATCATTGGTCAAGCCCACTTCATAAAGACAATTGAGGATTTATACGAGGCAATCGTCAGTTCTGTACCGCAGGCAAAATTTGGCATTGCCTTCTGCGAGTCTTCCGGACCAAGGCTTGTGCGGAGCGAAGGGAACGATAAGGAGTTAATCAAGGTGGCCGAAGAAAATGCCTTAAGGATTGGTGCCGGTCATTCTTTCATCATCTTCTTATATGATGCCTATCCGATAAATATATTGAAAGCGATTAAAGATTGCGTTGAGGTCTGTAATATCTATTGTGCAACCGCTAATCCATTAGAGGTAATAATCGCTGAGACCGATATGGGGAGAGGTATCTTAGGGGTAATTGACGGCGGTTCACCCAAAGGGATTGAGGCCGATAAAGATAAAGAGGAGCGGAAGGTATTTTTAAGAAGGATTGGCTATAAGTTATAAAAACTAAAGCCTTAACTCCTTCGTTGGATAAGTAAATTGCGCCAACTGAATTTTTCCCAACGGAGTGGCATCTTAATTTTTGGTTCATTGCGGGTTGATTTCTCTCTTTTTTACCTTTTCTTTGCCTCTTGACTGGGTATTCTTTTTTCGTTATAATATATGCTTAAATATGCATATATGAATATAAAATATTATCTTAACATTTTTAAGGCGTTAGCCGATGAGACCCGATTGCGCATCGTCAGGGTATTGATTAAGGCGAAAACGGAGCTCTGCGTCTGTGAAATTATGGACTCCTTACAGGAGAGTCAATACAATATCTCGCGGCATCTGCGGGAACTGAAGATTTGTGGTCTGGTTCAGGAACGGAAAGCCGGGAGATGGGTTTTTTATTCTTTAGTAAAACCTAAAAACCAGATTCACCGACGATTACGACAAGCAATTCTTTCAATTCCCGAAAAGGTCTTAGCCAAAGATGCCCAGCGATTGAAAAAGAGATTGGCGTTAAGAAAAGATGGCCAGGTGGTCATCGGAATGGGAGGCAAGGATTTGCTGGAAAAGTCCAACCGGATAGTAACGGAAAAGGAGAAAAGAGCATTTGAAGCCGGAACTGGAAAAGTTGCCGTTAAAGTTGTTGGAATACTTTGAAGACCAACGAGAACCGATGAAACTCCCAATTTATCAAACTTTAATCAGTCAAAACAAACGAAGGCACTTAAAATCAATTTTGCCGAACGGCAAAAAGAGTATAAGAGAGGATTAAAATGAGACAGAAGACTTTTTATCGGATTGGAATACTCATAGTTCTTGTAGTTGCCGTTGCTCTGACCATTGTCTTCAAAGCAAAAAGTAATTCGAAAAAGAAGCCGGCTGAAATTGCAATGAGAAAAGATACCCTGACCTTACCGGTCTTGCCTTCGGAATCGCTGGTTAGCGAAAGCACAAGCCAGCCGAAACTGACAAATATTTTCAAGCAAAAAGAGAGTCTTGAAAGCAAAGCAATTCCTACCGAAACAGCATTAGCCAAAGACGAGTTAGCCATAGTGAACAATGAAAAGATAACCCAACGAAAATTTGATAGTATCTTTAATTCCTTGCCCGCTCAAATAAAAGAGGTTTTTAAGGACGATAAAGCCGGATTTCTTGAGGAACTGATAACCCGGGAACTTCTCTTGCAGGATGCTATGCGGAAAAAGGTTAATGAGCAGAAAGAATATAAAGAAGCGGTTAGCCGGAATCCGGAGCAGAAAGAAAATATAATGATTAATCTTCTCTTCAAAACGATTCTAACTAATGTTACAGTCAGTGAATCTGAACTGCGGGAGTTTTTTAATCAATACCAAGACCAACTACCCAACAAAGATTACGAGGCAATAAAAGAACAATTACGACCAATGGCATTAGAAGAGAAACAGCGATTGCTGGTTGAAGAATATTTAAATAATCTGAAAGCAAATGCCAAGATAGTGCGTAATGAACAGTGGATTAAAGCTCAGGAAGCATTGATGGCCGACAATCCGTTAAGCAGAGCACTCAAAACCGGTAGACCGGTTTTAGCCGATTTTGGTCGTGGCACTTGTATCCCTTGTAAGATGATGCAGCCGATTTTGGAGAAATTGCAAAAGGATTATGCGGGCAAAGTTGAAATTTTAATCTTAGATGTTGGTGACTACCAAGCGCTGGCACGCAAATACCGCATTATGATGATTCCGACCCAAATTTTCTTTGATGCCAAAGGTAATGAGGTATTCAGGCATCAAGGGTTTATGTCCGAAGCAGATATTATTGCCCAGTTGAAGAAGATGGGGATTAGTGATGCTCATTGAGCTTTTAACTAATTTAACCAGAGCGGTTGAAGGCAGTCCATTGATTGCCTTTGGCGCCTCGCTCGTCTGGGGAATTTTAAGCATAACCTTAAGTCCCTGTCACCTTGCCAGTATTCCATTGGTGGTCGGCTATATTGAGCAACAGCCGAGAATATCAGTGAAGAGGGCGTTCTTTTTATCGCTAATCTTTGCCTCAGGAATTCTTCTGACCATCGGGCTGGTTGGTCTAATAACCGCGCTAGCGGGTCGGATGATGGGTGATATTGGCAAAGTTGGAAATTATATCGTTGCGGTTATCTTTTTTATTATTGGATTGCATCTGCTCGATGTCATTCCATTTCCCTGGTCAGGGGCTAGTGGCAAAGAGGTAAAACAAAGAGGCTTACTTGGTGCTTTTATTCTTGGTCTTGTCTTTGGTCTTGCCTTAGGTCCTTGCACCTTTGCCTATATGGCACCGATGCTGGCAATTGTCTTTAAGGTAGCAGCCGAAAAGATAATCTATGCAATAAGTCTTTTATTGGCTTATGGTATTGGACATTGTTCGGTTATTGTGCTTGCCGGTTCATTGACCGAAACGGTAAGTCATTATTTGAATTGGACCGAAAAATCCAAAGGTGCCCTTGTTGTAAAAAAAATATGCGGTGTTTTAGTCATTCTTGGTGGTTTGTATTTAATCCTAACATCATAACAAAGGGGCTTTGCCCCTTTGAATCCCCGAAAAAAATCCGAAAAGACGGGGAGAATGACCCGAATCGGGTCATTAGAAAGGAGATAACATGGAGATAAGAATCTTAGGAACTGGCTGTCCAAGATGCCAGGAACTCGAAAAACGGACATTGGAAGTCTTGGCGGAAATGAACCTTGCAGCTGATGTGCAAAAAGTAACCGATATAAAAAAGATAATGGAATATAAAATCCTTGGAACACCTGGTCTAGTGATTAACGGTAAGGTTAAAAGTGCGGGAAAAATTCCGGCAAAGTCACAAATAAAACAATGGCTTGAAGAGGAGATGGCGAAATAATGCCGTGAAAGGAACTTGAGTGAAAGAGCGAACTAAACTACTAATTATCATCGCCGCATTTCTCATCTTCTATTCTGTGCCATTCAAAACCATACGTGTCCAGAACGCAATCTTAGAGGCGTTTCTGATGCTCCAGGATTATGCCCGTGCCCATATCCTTTTCTGTTTGGTTCCTGCCTTTTTTATTGCTGGGGCAATTTCAATCTTCATTTCCAAAGAAACGGTTATCAAATATTTTGGTCCAAAAGCAAATAAAGTGCTTGCCTATAGCGTAGCTTCAATTTCCGGCACGATTTTAGCGGTCTGCTCCTGCACCGTATTGCCGATGTTTATGGGTATCTACTATGCTGGTGCCGGCTTGGGTGTTGCAACCACTTTTTTGTATTCTGGTCCGGCAATCAATGTGCTTGCCATCATTATGACCGGTCGGGTGCTTGGGCTTGAACTCGGCGCGGCTCGGGCAATCGGCGCGGTTGTCTTCTCGGTCATCATCGGTCTTTTGATGGCGCTTATCTTCCTCAAATCGGAGCAACAGCGAGCCGAAGCCGCCGGGCTTGCTGAACTTCCCACTGAGCCGAGCCGACGCAGCCTTGGTCAGAACATTCTTTACTTTGCTTGTATGATACTTTTCCTTATCTTCGCCAACTGGGGTAAGCCAAAAGAGCCGATTGGTTTCTTTAATACAGTCTTCTCCATTAAGTGGATTCTTGCCGGTGCCTTCCTACTCGCCACGCTTGCGCTGGTCTTTCGCTGGTTTTCAGGCGAGGAACGCAAGGAATGGGTTTTGGCAACTTGGACCTTTGCCAAACAGATTCTGCCTCTATTGCTTGGCGGCGTCTTTGTCGCCGGATTCCTGCTTGGTCGCCCAGGTCTGAATGCTGGCGTTATCCCGAACTCAATTATCGCTAATCTTGTTGGCGGCAACTCACTCTTCGCTAACCTCTTCGCCGCGGTCTCTGGTGCCCTGATGTATTTTGCTACCCTCACCGAGATCCCGATTCTTCAAGGTCTGCTTGGTTCTGGAATGGGCAAAGGTCCAGCACTCGCGCTACTCCTTTCCGGTCCTGCCCTGTCCCTGCCTTCAATGATTGTCATCATCCGCACGATTGGTTTTAAAAAGGCTTTAACCTACATACTACTTGTGGTTATGCTTTCGACCATTGTCGGTTTACTTTATGGCACTTTTTAGAATAGGAGGATAAGATAACACTCGAAACTTCAGTCAGCAAAGAGCCCCGTGGTTTGAATGTCTTTGAGAAATACCTTACCATCTGGGTTCTGCTCTGCATTGGTATCGGTATTTTGCTCGGCAAACTCGCTCCTGGGTTGGCTAAAGCGCTGGACCGCATCGCTATCTATGTGGGCGAAGCCCCGACCGTTTCCATTCCGATTGCGGTCTGCCTTTTCTTTATGATGTATCCCATCATGGTGAAGATTGACTTTGCTGAAGTGCTTAAAGCCAGCAGGAGTGCCAAGCCGGTCGGGCTCACCCTGTTCGTCAACTGGGCAGTCAAGCCTTTCACAATGTATGCTATAGCAATCCTCTTCCTCGGCATCCTGTTCCGAACTTTCATTGGCACGACTGCAGTTGACCATGTCAAAATGCCTTTGGGTCTTGACCTTGCAGTCGGCTCCTTTTATGGCGTGGGCAAGGTCGTGCTGGTCAACGGTATCAAGATGCTTGAGGTTCCACTCTGGCGCAGCTTTCTGGCTGGCTGCATCCTCTTAGGAATAGCACCTTGCACGGCAATGGTTCTTGTCTGGGGTTATCTGGCACGCGGCAATGATGGACACACCCTGGTGATGGTCGCCATCAACTCGCTCACAATGCTTTTGCTCTACGGTCCTTTAGGCGGATTCCTCCTGGGCGTCGGTCGACTTCCCGTCCCTTGGCAAGCACTGGTGCTTTCTATTGCCATCTATGTTGCCCTGCCGCTTGTTGCCGGCTACTTCTCCCGTAAATGGCTCATCGCTGCCAAAGGTCCAATTTGGTTTACAAACCGTTTCTTGCATTTCCTTACTCCAGTCACGATTATCGCTTTGCTGGTGACCCTGGTCCTGCTCTTCTCTTTCAAGGGTGATGTCATTCTTGCCAACCCGCTGACAATCCTCTGGCTTGCCATTCCACTCTTCATCCAGACCAATCTCATCTTCTGGCTTGGCTATGGTCTAGCCAAGCTGCTGAAACTATCTTACGAAGATGCCGCACCATCGGCGATGATTGGCGCCTCTAATCACTTCGAAGTCGCCATCGCTACTGCTACAATGCTCTTTGGTCTTTCCTCCGGTGCCGCGCTCGCCACGGTTGTGGGTGTCCTAATTGAAGTGCCAGTAATGCTCTTACTGGTGAAAATCTGCCTGAGAACCAAGGTTTGGTTCTCCAATGGCGCTAAGACAATATGAAAGGAGTAACCTATGTTTCGCCGAATCTTAGTAGCAACTGACCTTTCCCCGGCGTCAGAACACCTGCTGACCGCAGTCTCTGGACTCCGGGCTCTCGGAAGTCGCGAGGCAGTTCTGGTTCACTGCCTGAACATCCGCGATGTCGGTAGCCTTGCCAATACACTCTTGAAGCTAATCCAGCCGGCTTTTGAGAAGCAACGGCAGGCACTTGTTGCAAATGGTTTTGAGACCACGGCTGAGATTCGCCTTGGGTTGCCGGCGATTGAAATAAACCGGGTCGCTGCTGAAAAGGAATGTTCGGTAATTATCATCGGTTCGCATGGCTACACATTAGCCAAAGAAATCCTGCTCGGCGGAGTTGCCAGTGCCGTGTTCCATAGTGCTACCAAACCAGTGCTGCTGGTCAAGATGAAGCTCCGCACCGAAGGCAATTCGGTAGTCTGTGAAGAACCACTCTGTGACCCGCTTGGTCATGTCTTGCATCCAACCGATTTCTCTGACAACGCCGAACGCGCCTTCACTTACCTTGAGAAAATTGTCGAGTCCGGTGCGAAGCGCGTCACCCTGCTCCATGTCCAGGACCGGGTGGTCGGCGAGTATCTCAAAGACCGATTAGACGAGTTCAACGCTATTGATACCGCCCGGCTGGAGCGGTTGCGCGACCGGCTGAAGGCAAAAGGCACTGCCGACATTCGGATTGAGGTGCCTTATGGCTCGGTTGCCCAAGAGATTCTCAGCCGAATAACGAACAAAGATGTCTCATTTGTCGTGATGGGCAGCAGGGGTCGGGGTTTCATTGGCGAGCTGTTTTTAGGTAGCGTTAGCCACCACATCGCACGTCACTCGACCGCAGCAGTTCTATTGGTCCCGCCGCATGTTTCCACTACTAAGAAAGAAGACCAAGATATGGAATCAACAGGACCAATAAAAAGCAAAATTAGAAAGGAGACTTAAAATGGGTAAAGAAAATTGGCAGAAATTGCCGCTATGCCACAAAGAAGCCGAGAAATTAGATATTATTCTTGTTTGTGATGGTGCGGCATCAGTCGGGCAGGTGGGCCATGAAGTTGGGGTAAAACTCACCAAAGAAAAGCCAAACCAGGCAAGAATGTGTTGTCTGAGTGCGGTAGCAGCGGGCTCCAAAGTTCATATTGATATTGCCAAAAAGGCAAAGAGGTTGATTGCAATAAATGGCTGCGGTAATAAATGCACAAGCAAAATCCTTGAAAATCTTGGGATTAAGCCCGCCTTTGAGTTCACCATTGTAGCCGAAGAGGTTGAAAAGGTTCCAACTTTAGACTTTGATAATGCTGATGTAGAAAGGATTGCCCAAAAAATAACCGAGACGATAGAATCAGGCACAGGAAACAAAGAATAAAGAACTTTTATTCAAAAAGGAGAAAAAATGGCAAACATACAGATGGAGACAATGGAAATTTCTGGGGGCACAGCATTGGGCATCCGCATCGGCAATCCTCAGAATCCCGAAAAACCAGTGATTATTGTTATCCTCGGGAAAAAGGGAATGCTCGTGTGCCGAAACTTTGACATCGCCGCCTTGGAGCAAAGAGGAATTTCAGCTGCCCGGGTGCAGGGTATTAGCTCGTTTGAAGAGATGCTAAATGCCCCCATTGAGGCTTTGACTATACAGGCTCAAAAACTTGGTATTGTAAAAGGAATGAAGGGTTACGATGCCTTGAGCCGATTTCTTTAGATGAAGATGCAGATACCAAAAGTTGGACTGTTTGTCTGCTTTAGTGGCGGTTCTAACACCGGGTCGCTTACCGGTATAGCCGCGCTTGAGGTAGTGAAACATCTGGGTAGCAAAATGGTCGGCATTTGCTCCCTACCAGCCGTATTAAACCAAGTCCCCAGGCAAACAGCATTGGTAAAGCAAATAGAAAACCTAATGGTTATTGATGGCTGTCGTAATGCCTGCGCTAAGAAGTTGCTTGATAAAGAGGGTATTATACCCAACATCTACCTGAATCTGGAGACAGACTTGCATCTGACCAAGCAAGGACCTTTCACCAGCTTAGCATTTACCGATGATGAAGTCAAGCAAATAACTGCTGCCATTGTCGCAAAAATTAAATTCCTGACCGGAAGATAATAAAAATGAATACCTTAAAAGAAATATTGAGTCTGCCACCCCGCAAACTCTTAGGTTTGGCAATTTCTAACCCGGGTTTGAGAAAAGTTGCTCTTGATTCGGTCAAAAAAATAATTTATAAAAATCTCATCGCCACTTCGGAAAGACATACAAAACCGATAAGAGAAGCACAATATCAAGCCATTGTAAATATGTTGCTTGCGATTGATAGGGCTTTCGCTGAGGATTTAATCTCCAAATCGGTAAAGGACCGGCTGTTAAAGATTTTTATCGGCAAAATCGTTATGAGGGATGAAAAAGTCATAAAGAATTTTTGTGCAAAATATAATTCCGGACCACCCGGATTTCTCGTCATCAGTCCAGTAAAACAGTGCAATCTCAAATGCGCGGGTTGTTACGCCGCAAGCGTAATTAGTTCAAATGAACAGTTGGATTACAAAATTGTTGATAGAATTATTTCAGAAAAGACAAAACTTTGGGATTCTTATTTTACGGTAATCTCGGGTGGAGAACCATTTTTATGGAATTTTAATGGTAAGACAATATTAGACCTATTTTCTAAGCATAACGACAATTACTTTTTAATGTATACCAATGGAACCTTAATAAATAAAGCGGTGGCAGAGAGAATGGCTGAAATAGGAAATGTCACACCGGCAATTTCCGTTGAGGGTTTTGAAGAACAAACTGACAAAATAAGAGGTAAAGGTATATTTAAGAAGATTTTACAAGCAATGGAGAATTTAAGAGCGGCGGGTGTCCCCTTTGGTATTTCTGTTACTGCAACTAAAGAGAATGCCGAATTACTAATGAGCGATGAGTTTATTGATTTTTTCTTTAATAAACGAAAAGCATTGTATGGTTGGCTATTTCAATATATGCCGATTGGCAGAGCACTTACATTAGACCGGATGGTTACACCCGAACAAAGGAAATGGATGCTGGAAAGAGAACAAAATATCATTTTTGAAAAGCAACTCCCTTATTTTGATTTTTGGAATGGCGGACTTTATGCGAGTGGTTGTATAGCCGGCGCCAGGTCGGGTGGGTATTTCTATATTGAGTGGAATGGAAATATAACCCCCTGCGTTTTCTTCCCTTACAGCATTGGCAATATCAAGGAAATCTACAACAGAGGCGGTAACTTAAATGATGTAATTAATTCGCCTTTGTTTAAGAAAATTAGAGAATTCCGATCTAATTACGGCTATAATAAAATTGGTAGCGTAATAGGAAATTGGTTCGCTCCCTGCCCAATCAGGGACCATTATGACTTTGCCTATCGGGCAATAAAAGAAACCAAGGCTTATCCTATTGACGAAACAGCAAATGTGGCAATAAACGACCCTTTATACTATCAAGGACTGGTTAGTTACGGCAAAATATATCAAGAATTAACTGCTGAAAAGTGGAGGAACTTGTTCTTAGAAAATAATAACATCTGGAAAAATAAATTTAAAGAAAGGAGGAAAAATGTCTAATAAGATGGGCAAGGATAAGATAAAAAATCAGATTGATAAGAGCCTTCTGGCTTTCGGCAAGGAATTTGGAAAGGTATTAGACCCTGTCGCCTTTCTAAAAGAAAAGTCGCCCGCACTTTGTGCCGCTTTTTTGAAGCTGCACGAACTGACGCTTAATGATGGTTCGGTTTCAAAAAAGCACAAGTTTCTGATTCACGCCGCAATCACCGCAGCACAACATGACATTGGAGCCACCGCAATGCACATTACTGGTGCTGTAAAGGCAGGAGCCAGTGCGCAAGAACTCCTTGAGACTGCATTTACATTAATTCCGGTTGCTGGTATGCCTTCCTTTGCGGTATTCCTTGAGGCGTGGCAAAAGGTGCAGGAGGTAAAATGAAGGTAAAAATAGTGTTAAATGGTGGGTTGAGGTCATGTTGTTCCAGTTATCCACCAGAATTGGTGTATGAGATGGTGAGAAGTTGGTTCAGTGAGACCGACGAGATTAAAGTAATGGATAAAAAAGAAGGAAATTATGTGCCTGATGAATTGGCATTCCTTGCTGAGAAATATTTCAGTGAAGCAATCTACCCTTTGGTTTACATTGGAGAGGCACTGGTAGCCATCGGCGACATCCCGGATAAAGATACATTGTTAAAAATGGCAACCGAACAAGAAAAATTTTGTATCACTGAGAAGGATATACTTGGTGCAGCTGAAAGACAGGGTCTATTGAAAAAGGAATAATGGAAATATTGAAAATTGATAAGGTTTCGCTGAATTTAAATGGAAAGCAGGTTTTAAAAAACTTATCCCTTACCGTCAGAAAAGGAGATATCCATTCTATCCTTGGAGCAAATGCGGCAGGTAAGACAAGCCTTGGTTACCTCATTATGGGTTGCGGCGGTTATAAACCTGAACAGGGAAGGATTTACTTTTTAGAAAAAGATATTACCGAAGTTTCTCTATCAGAGCGTGCAAGATTGGGCATTACATTGGCCTGGCAAGAGCCAGCAAGGTTTGAAGGTCTCACGGTTAAAGATTATATTGCTGCTGGTATGAAAGAAAAGGAAGACTCTCTAATTGAAGATGCACTCCGCTATGTCTTATTGGAACCAAAAGAATATTTACAAAGAATTGTGGATAAGACTTTGAGTGGTGGCGAGCGAAAAAGGATTGAAATAGCCAGTGTCTTTGCGATGAAGCCAAAACTGGCGATTTTAGATGAACCTGACTCGGGAATTGATATCTTGGCCATTGATAATATCGTGGACTTAATAAAAAGGTTTAAAAGTGAAGGCATTACTATTCTTTTGATTACCCACCGTGAAGAAGTTGCTGAAATTGCTGATAGAGCATCTCTTATGTGTTCGGGAATGATTGTAAAAGAAGGGAATCCTCAGGAAGTGGGTAAATACTTTAAGGAAAAATGTATACCCTGTCCCACAAAAATTTACTCTGATGAAGAGAAAGGAGAAGTCAAGTGATGCAGGACTACGAACTTATGCTAAATGCATATGCCCGGGCCGGCGGAACACCAGAGGTTTTCAAAAATTCTAAGATTGCCCATCTCGTAGTTCACAAAAATAAGGTGATTGGAAAACATATAATAGAAGGATTGATTTTAGAACCAGAAGAGACTTCTTCCGGGGTAAATATCAAATTGAAGGTTAAGAAGGGAATAAAAATAGAAAATCCTGTGCATCTCTGTTTTGGTGTTTTACCTGAAGAAGGTATGCAAGAGATTAATATTAAGGCAAAGGTTGAAGATGGAGCAGGAATTAAGCTCCTTGCCCATTGCGTCTTTCCTAATGCGATAAAGGTAGTGCATAAAATGGAAGCCGATATTGAGATTGGTAATAATGCGTTTTACGAATATGACGAAATCCATTTTCACGGTGATACTGGCGGGATTGAGGTTATCCCTAAGGCGGAAATTAGGGTAGGGAACAATAGTCGGTTAATTACAAATTTTTCACTATTAAAAGGTAGAGTTGGCGTTTTTGATTTAGATTACGAATCAGAGATTGGGGAGAATTCAGTCTTGGAAATGATGACGAGGATTTATGGATATGGTGAGGATAGAATTAAAATTAAGGAAGGAGGCAGACTCATCGGACGGTCTTCACGAGGATTACTTAAAAGCCGGATTGCTGTGAAAGAAAATGCCCGAAGTGAGATTATAAATGAACTTGTTGCCAGCGCTTTTGATGCGCGCGGCCATGTTGATTGTATAGAAATTGTCCAGGGAAATGCCCGGGCGCGCGCGGTTCCGATAGTGAATGTTACCAATGAATTTGCCAAGGTAACCCATGAAGCAGCAATCGGCCGGGTAGATAAAAAACAGATTGAAACCCTTATGGCAAGAGGATTGGAAGAAGAAAAGGCAATTGATTTGGTCGTCAGTGGAATGCTTAAGTAAAAATTGGAGGTATCAATCTGCCAATATATGAATATATCTGTTCTAATTGTGGAGAAAAGATTGAGGTGAAAGCCACAATTGCCGAAAAAGAAAAAGGGCTTAAGGTTGTCTGCCCAAAGTGTGGAAGCGATAAGACTCTGCAGGTTTTCGGTAGTTTTATGGTTATGGACTCAAAAAAGGACGGAGAGAATCCGCCGACCTGCAGTTGTCAGAGATAAAGTGTTAAAAAGGAGTAAAACATGTTAATTAAATCATTAGGTTTCATTGGTGGTAGCCGGATGACAAGAATTATTCTCGGCGGTCTTAAAAGTGCAGTTAAAATGCCCGAGGATGTGTGCGTGAGCGATGTTAACAACGAGGTTCTGCAAAGATTGAAAAATGAATTTCCAGAGATTGCCATTGTGCGAATGATACCCAATGCCAGTTCTTTTGTGAATGATGATGTTGAAAAGGTCCCCACCTTAGACTTTGATACTGCAGATGTCGAAAGAATTGCCAAAAAGATAGCCGCGACAATAGAGGCTGGACAGGTTTAGATGCATCATCAACCGCCGAAGGATATTATATGACTAAGATTCTCTTTGCTTGTGTCGGCAACTCCTGCCGCAGCCAGATAGCTGAGGCGTTCTGTCGGGAACTCGGAAAGAATGTTGAGTGCGCAAGCGCTGGTTCAAATCCAGAAGCAAAGGTATTGCCCGAGGCGATTGCGGTGATGAAAGAGGTCGGAATTGACATCTCCGGGGCAAGACCAAAAGGGTTTAAGGATTTGGCGGACTTAAAGTTTGATTATCTTGTCACAATGGGCTGTGAGGTTGTCTGTCCGTTCCAGCCCGGCGCGAAAGAAATTCGCTGGGAGATTCCCGACCCGAAAGGAAAATCCATTGACGAGTTCCGCCGAGTTCGGGATATGATTAGACACGAAGTCGTCAAGCTACTGACAGGACTTGCCCGGAACGAATGAAAGAAGCTAGCAATGCCGTGGCAACGACACTCTTGGGGGTAAAATCGGGTGCATCATTGGTAACCGTGGTTGGTGTTCTAACCGAAGTGCCAATCATGCTTTTTTTAGTCTGGCTTTGTAAAAAGACCAGAGGATTTTTTAAATCTTAAAATAGGACAAAATGACGAAAGAGATAAATGAATTCGGATTTTCCACTTGGAGAGATTCACATTATAGATAGATGAAATTAACCGCTATTTTCATAAATATATTAGCAATGGCTGGAGTCTTAGTGACATTACTCGTTGATATAAAGAAAGCAAAACAATCCCTGCTGGTAGCAGTTAAATCATTCTTCCGTATATTTCCTACATTTATTATTATATTGTTAATTATAAGTATTCTTTTGGGTTTCATACCTAAAATTATAATTGCCCGAATTATTGGTCAGCAATCTGGAATTGGTGGAATACTGCTTGTATCATTAATTGGCGCAATCCTACATATGTCGGCGATTATTTCGTTTCCGTTAGCGGCATCGCTGATTGAAAGTGGTGCCAGTATAACCGCGGTGGCGGCATTTATCACAACCTTAACTATGGTCGGCATCGTTACCTTGCCGCTGGAGATAAAGGAAATGGGTGCGAAAATTACTATCCTGAGAAATAGTATAAGTTTTATTATTGCTATTGCTATCGCCCTTATTATTGGATTAATCTTATGAAAGAAGGTAAACAAGAAAAGGGGCAGAGGGTAATTATAAGGAATCTTATGATAGTAACACTTACTATAGTTATTGGCATAATACTAATTACAATTTTCCCCGATAAAAGAGTTATTATAGTTAAAACCGCGAAAGCATATTTTATTGAAATGATAATGATACTACCGGCGGTTATGATAATCATCGGTCTTTTTTCGGTTTGGGTTTCCAAAGAAAAAGTAAAAAAATATTTGGGCAATGCTTCAGGGATAAAGGGTATTTCTCTGGCAATCTTATTCGGCGCCTTACCAACCGGACCGCTTTATATTGCTTTTCCAATCGCCCGAGAATTAATTGAGAAGGGTGCAAGTATTTCCAATATCGTTATTTTCCTTTCCGCCTGGGCGTGTATCAAGATACCGCAAGAGATGGTGGAACTTCAGTTCCTCGGTCTAAAGTTTATGACCGCCAGGCTATTCTTGACCATTGTTTTTGTTGTCATAATGGGATTGTTAATTGAACGAATAATTGGGTGGTGGGACAAAAAGGGAGATAAATCTCTCGGAGGTGAAAATGCAAGTTTTTAATCTTAAAGATTTGGTTTCTTATCCTTATAAAGAGCGGGAAAAGAATGTCTTTTATAAGGCAAAAGAATTCAAAGCAAGAATCATTGAACTCACTGCTGGCGGTGAAATGCCTACTTGCGAAATGGCTTCTTATGTCATTTTCTATGTCATCAACGGGGCTGCCGAAGTTAAAGTCAATCAAGAGACCGTAATTCTTAAACAAGGGATGTGCCTAATTACCGAACCGGCAACTCTTGGGATGAAGACAGAACAAGGTGTTAAGATAATGGGTATTCAAATAGTAAAAAGTAGTTAATTTTAGAAGGGAGAAAGATGAAACAAACAAAAGAAATTGCTGAAGTCTTTATAAGAACTTTGGCATTAAAGTTATATCCGGTCGGAGTAAAATTTTGCAAAAGTTCAGAGGAATTAAAAGCGGGAATGACACCGATTGAAAAACTAACTTTTTGCCAGATGGTGAAACTGGCCGCACAGGGTAAATGGCAACTCTCTTGTCCAAAAGACCAGATGGGTTGTTTTACCGCTCAATTAATCTTTGGGTTCCGACCACAGGGCGAAAAGGATATAGAACATCATATGAAGCAGTTCACTGACAACCGAGAAATTGCAAAGAGTATAATAACGGTTAAGCCAAAATTAAAAACTGGTGAAATTGAAGGTATTTTAGTTGGTCCTCTGGAAAATTTTGAACCGGATTTGGTAATTCTGATTGTTGATAGTAGTCAGGCTCTACCTTTAATTGAAGCGTTCGCTTCAGCCACCGGTAAAGACCTTTCATTCCGAAATGGTGTGAGTTCAGCAGTTTGTTCCTATGGAGCGGTTGTAGCTTATAAAACTCAGCATCCCAATCTATCCATTCCTTGCTTCGGAGCAAAACGCTACGGGTTATTTCAGGATTATGAACTTATCTTTACTATTTTATTTGAATTATCTAAAACAATTGCAAATACTTTATTAGAATTGGAAAAGACGAAGCGATTCCATATGCCAATAATACAAGGTTTCCTCTCACCAATCAAACCAGTTGATTATTTGCTGAGGAATGACCAATAAACCATAAATGAAAGTAATACGATAACGGTGATGAGAGAAAACCATCGCTGTTGTCATAACCAATAGGAGAGAAAATGAAAATACTAATTGCCGAAACGGGTTGTCCGAGATGTGAGACAACCGAAAAGAATGTAAGAGATGCCTGTGCTGAATTGAACCTGGCGGTGGATATCTTCCATATCTAAGATATAAAGGAATTTCACCAAACTTGGCGTCTGGATAAAACCAGTGGTGGTTGTTGATGGTAAGGTGATAATCAGGGGAAGGTTTCAACCGTAGAGGAATTGAAAAAACGATTAGGAGAATAAAATAGGGCCCCGTTAGAAATCCCGTTCTGAAAATGAATCTCTTATATTGATTTTCTACGAAATTAGGTTTATAATTAAAAGAGATGAATAATACAAAATCTTTTTGGCTTCTTCTACTCCCGCTTTATCTTTTAGGGGCGATTACGGTTTTGAAAGAGGATGAAAGGGGGATAGAGATTCTTTATGAGAATTGCACCGCTTTTGGAGATACTACCAATTCTCTTATGAAGAAGGATGAGGAGTTTTGGACGGCTTTTTCAATTGCTGAGGGGCGGAAGGTAGGCGATTATCCGTTTCCCGCGGTTGAGGTATTCGTTGGAATTCCCCAGGAAGGTGATATCTCTTTATTGGCTTCGGGGGAAGAAGAGAAACTCTGGGAGGGAAAAATTAGTTCGGATTTTGATGGCAACCCTTTGCCTAAGGTAATACCCCAGAAACCTCTGGCCGAGATTAAAAACGTTGAATATCTAAGAGAGATTAGGGCCGCCCGGGTCCATATCTTTCCTGTTCAGAAAGAGCAGAGAGGGATAAAAGTTTACAATAAAATTAAATTACAGATTAAGTATTCCCAACCACCCCAAATCGTTGAAAGGGAGGACTATTTTGATGATGTCTATGAAGAGTTTTTCATCAATGGAAAGCGGGCAAAGTTTTATAAGGTCTCGCCACCCAAAAATTTGGCCGGGGTTTCTTTCTTCAATCGAGCGCTTAACTGGGTGAAGATAAAGATTGATTCCTCCGGGATTTATAAGATTACCGGAAGGGATTTGAAGGAAAAAGGGATTCCCATTTCAACCATCTCACCTTTGACTTTACAGATTTATAATATTGGGAGATATATCACCAATCAATCCTATCCCGATTCAATGGTTGAAATTCCGATTTATATTTTTGGAGAGGAGGATGGTAAATTTGATGAAGAGGATTTTATTCTTTTCTATGGAGAGAGGATTAATAGCCTATATACCATTTTCAATTACTACTGGCTCACCTACGGAGTCAGGGAAGGAAAGCGGATGGATAGATATTTAGGGATTCCTTTTCCGGCAACCTCCTTTCTTTCATCAGGAGAGGATTTTTGCCACTGGGAATTTGACCGACTGTGTCCGGCTCGTTCCGGACTCTTATGGCTCTGGGACTATTTTCCAAAAGGCCGGGGAGAGGAGAAGAGTTATCGGAAAGAGCTCTCTTTGCCTCAAGGGAAAATCTTAAAGAGTATCACCCTGGCCTTTTACTCCTCAACCGATACTTCTCGTCTGCAGCTCTTTTTAAATAATAAGTTCTTTGATTCAATCTTTATTACTACCTCCCAACCACCGAACCCCTTCATCTATAAGAAAGATACCCTAATTCCTTGCTCCGAGGATGTCGCCTTGGATTTCGTTTTTTACGGTGACAAGGAGTCCGAGGTCTATCTTGATTGGATTGAAATTGGCTATGAAAAAGATTTAACTCTTCCTGGTAAGAGAAAAGCTAGTGAGTTTACGATAGAGGAGATTGGCAATTTTAATGTTTGTGCTCGGGGTGTAGAAAAAATAAAATATCTCTTTGAAATAAAACAGGATACCAATTTCCTTCATCCCCAGCCGGTAATGGTAGAAGATTTTTATGCGGCCGGCGATAGTCTGGTCTTCGGTAAGACCAATTACCGTGCGACTCGGTTTTTAATTGTCGGTGTGGATGGGACACGGCGACCTTTAAGTTTAGAGATACGGCGCCCGGGCAATTTGCGCCGCAGTGATTTTGACGGTGACTATTTCATTATCACCCCAGATGAATTTTTTAGAACCTCTTTGATTTTACGGAATTATCGCAATAATAACATTAGAGATTTAAAACAGGCCAGGGCTTTGGCGGTAAAATTATCCGAGATTTATGATGAGTATGGCTTTGGCCTTGAAGAGCCCGGGGTGATTAAGAAGTTTTTAATTGATAAACATCCTTATTTTGTCGTCTTAGTCGGGGATGGGAATTACGATTACCGGGGAGTTCTTCCTTATCCGAAAAACCCGGGGGTTCCGGTTTACGAATTCGGTTATGACTTCTCACCCAATCCTTATACCTGGCAGGCCTATGCCTGTGATGCCTGGTATGCGGATTTGGATGGTAATGGTTCTATGCCGGATATTGTCCTCTCGCGCCTGCCGGTAAGGAATGAAAAAGAGTTGAAGCAGGTCATAGAAAAGATTATAAACTTTGAGACAAAGAGCGGAGGATTATACCAGCAAAGGTTTCTTTTGCTCGCCGATGATGAATTTAATGGCTATTATGATAAAAGAGATGATATCCCCTTTGGTCGGCATATGGGACAATGTGAGGATATTGGTCAGATGGCCGGGAATAACCTGGAATTGATAAAGATTTATCTCCATGAATATCCCTATGCCCAATATGGTGATAAGCCCGAGGCCCGGAAGGCACTTCTCCGATGGATAAACGAAGGCGTTCTTTTGATGTGTTTCTTTGGACATGGCTGGGGCGACCGTTTAACTCACGAGAATGTGCTTAACTCCTCTTTTTTAGGACAGATAAGAAACGGTGACCGATTATTCTTCGGCTTTTATGGCAGTTGCGGGGTGGGGAAGTTTGATGAAACGGAATACGAATGCTTGGCCGAAGAACTCTCCCGGATGCCGGGCGGGGCAGTGGCAACGGTTGCCGCTAGTAAGGCAACAGGGTCTTCCGCTAATTACACCTTTGCCCAGTCCCTATTTTCACTTCTATTCACTTATCGCAGTGGGGTTATCGGCAAGGGATTCCTCATCGCTTGGTCAACCGAAAGAAAGTATCATTTTTTTGGCGATGGCGCAACCTATATCCCTTTGCCGCAAGTTAGAGGTAATATGACAGTTGCACCAGAGACTCTAAGACCGCAGGCAATTATAGAGGTAACCGGAGAGATACCGATAAAAGACGGTAATTACCAGATATTATGTTATGGACCGAAACTTTATCGGTATTACATCTCGCCGATTGGTCTTTCTCTTGGTTATATCCTTCCTGGAGAGGCAGTATTTCAAGGGCGGGGAAAAATTGCGCAAGGGAGAATTGAAGCCAAATTTTTATTTCCCAAATTCCCCTATCCAGAAGTGACCTTCAAAGATAACGGAAGTTATACCCTTATGCCTAATACCGCAAGGATTAGATTGATGGCAACAGAAAAGGAGACCAGTATTTATCTCATCCGAGGCGAACTGCCTTTCATCAACCGTGAGGTGATAAGTGCCGATAGTCAGGGTCCGGAGATAACCATTTATTATCAGGGGCGAGTCCTGCAAAACGGGGATAAGGTTGAATCAGTATTTAATTTTGAAGGAAGGTTATATGATGAGAGCGGAATAAATCTCCTTTCTTATGAACCCTATTCCTTAGGATTCTATATTGACCATCTTCTGAACTGGGTTGATTTAAGGGGAGCGATTTTATTTGACTACGGTTCATATAAGAGTGCGCGGTTTAGGAAAACTCTAAATTTGAATGAACCTTGTTCCCTCGTCGTGATTGCAACGGATAATTTAGGCAATCGGACCGAGAAGAAGATAAACATCGGAATTCTAACTGACACTAATTTAATTATTGAGCAGCCATTATATTACTCTTCGGGCAGTTCTGGTTATTTTACTTTCTATCTCTCGCGTCCGGCTGAAGTGTCATTAAAGGTTTATACTATTTCCGGGAGATTTGTTTTTGAGACTAAGGTTTTCGGCCAGCGAGGATTTAATAAAATCTATTTTGCCGGTCGGGATAAGAAGGGAAAAAGGCTTGGTTCTGGTTTATATCTTTATCGGCTGTCAGCAAAGGATATTGACCAGAGACGAGCTGATTTAGTTGAAAAGTTTATTATTAAGGATTGACCCAAAAATCTAAAATCAATTCTTGAGTAGTAGCATGTTTAGAAATTAGAAAGGAGAGATTCCTTGACTTTCAAATAACCGGTGATAGAATGAGATTATGAAAAAAGAGATAAAGACAATCCTTGACACCATTATCTGCCCGGGTTGAGCATCAAAATTGTCTCAGGCGCAGTTGGCGCAAGCATTAAGACTCTTACCCCAGACTAAGAACAAAAAAGTCTTGGTCGGTTTTAATACCGCGGATGACGCTGGGGTTTATCAATTAGATGCCAAGCGGGCTCTGGTACAAACGGTTGATGTCTTCACCCCAGTGCTTGAAGACCCTTATATCTTTGGGCAGATTGCCGCCTGTAATTCATTAAGCGATATCTATGCTATGGGGGGCAGACCTTTAGTCGCAATGAATATCATCGGCTTTAATATCGCTTTACCAATAGAAGATTTAGCGATGCTCTTAAAGGGTGGGCAAAAAAAGGCCGAAGAAGCTAATTGTCCAATCATTGGTGGTCATACAATTCGCAACGAACAAGTCTTTTATGGCCTAGCGGTAACGGGTTTGGTTAATCCCAAAAGAATTATCACCAATGCTAATGCCCAACCCGGTGACCTTCTCTTTTTAACTAAACCATTGGGCACCGGAACCGTTGCCCAGGCATTAATCCTAAGAGAAGAAGTCCCAGAGGAAACAAAGAGATTGGCTATTGACTCAATGACTAAATTGAATCGAGATGCCTCTCTGGTGATGCAAAAGGTTGGCGTAAATGCCGCAACCGATGTCACTGGCTTCGGTCTTTTGGGACATCTCTTAGAAATGGCATCGGCCAGTAAAGTGGGGATTAAGGTCTTTAGTCAGGAAATTCCTCTGATTGATGGGGTAAGGGAATTGGTAGAAAGGGGAATAATTGATTCCGGGGTGATGATGAATAAAAATTCTTTTGGTGAAAAGATAACCTTTGCCGACGGCGTCCCATCTTTTTATCCGACAATCCTCTTTGGTTCAGAATCTTCGGGTGGGTTTCTAATCTCTTGTCCGAAAAAGAATGCTGAAAGGTTAGTGGAGAGATTGGAAAAAAAAGGAATTGTCGCCAAGATAATTGGTGAAGTGATGAAGGAAAATTCAGGAAGGATTTTGGTCGTATAAAGAAGTGAAGATTCTTTTTCCCTTCTTATAGACCACCAAAATTTCTCCTTCCTCTTCCTTTAAGATATCTCCTTTTAGGACAACAAAATCTGCCCAATAGGTTTCCTTTAAGACGCCGATTTCTTTTTCTAAGAATACTCCCTCAGCACCCCATTTGGTGAAGAGAGACAAAGCCTCTTTTCGGTTTAATCGCTCTTTTTCGTTGGGATGGAAAACCGCGGACTTTATTCCGAGAATTGGGTCAAGTGGAGTAATGGGCGAATCAGAGCCGCCAAGGGGAAGTAGACCATTATTGATAAAACTTTTATAGGGATTGGTGAATTTTATTCGCTCACCCAGACGCTTTTGATACATCTTACCTTCGCCACCCCAAAAATATTCAAATGCCGGCTGAACCGAAGGATAAATCTTTATTTCAGCCATTCGGGTTAGTAAATCCGGTGGCACCAATTCGCAGTGTTCTATCCGATGCCGAAGAGGATTATCTTTACTCAGAAGTCCAAAACCCCGTAAAACTTGTTCAATCGCCCGGTCGCCAATACAATGAAAAGCCATCTGGAGATTATTTTTATCGGCTTCTTTCTGAAAATTAAAAAGTTCTTCGTCGGTGAAATATAAAATTCCTTTTTCTCCTTCTTGGTCCGAATAATCCTCCCTTAAAGCCGCGGTGTGGGAACCAAATGAGCCGTCAATTAAGATACAGCCACCAATTCGGTTTAGACCCAATTCCTTAACCTTTTTGATATTTAAGGTCTGAGGAAAAGGAATAACCTGAATCGGAAAAGAAGGCAATAAATCTAAGAGGATTTCTATATCTTCTTCCCGGGTCATCGCCACTAAGGTTGTTATCCCTTTCCTTATCGCTAATGTAACCCCTTCCTGAAAGGCTAATTTTTTAGCGGCGGAATCCAGACAATTCTTAAAATACTGACTGGCAATTTCATTCGCCTTACCCCACAAAAGACCGGTTGGGTCACGATATTGGTCTAATTCCATACCTTCGGGAATTTCGTTCGGAAAGAGTTCAAGAAGTCCCCGGGTATTTAAGACACAACTGTGTCCATCCCGACGAAGGATAATAACCGGAATCTTATCAATCACCCGATCCAATTCTCTTCGGTTAGGGAAACGTTTCTCTTTTATTTTTTCCGGCTCAAAGTTAAAGGCAAAAATTAAACCAAAAGGTGAGAGGTTTTTATAAACGGTGAAGAGAATCTCCAAGAGGTCGGCTAACTTAGTAATCTTACTCAAATCAGGAAAGATTAAAGTCAAGCCGGTTTCTAAAAGGTGGCAGTGATTTTCAATGAAACCAGGAAAGATGTGATAATTACTATAATCAAGAAAAAGTAATTTGGGAAATGGTATTTCTTGGGCGCAGAGTTCTATCTTACCATCTTTTACCAAGAGATAATGGTAGACCTCATCATCGGTTAAAGGGTGAATGTTTCCTTTAATTGCCATTGGGAATAGGGGAGAGGTCATACCGGCACAATCTTGGCAATTGCTTCAATATGGTAGGTTTGCGGAAACATATCAACGATTTCAATTTCCACTGGCTCGTAATGGAAATCGGAAAGGAGTTTTAAGTCCCGGGCAAAGGTTGCCGGATTACAGGAGACATAGACAATTATTTTTGGTTTAAGGGCAACAATCTTTTGGATGAGGAGAAGAGAAATTCCTTTACGAGGTGGGTCAATGATAACTTTATCAATCAGCGAAAAAGTGTCAATTACCTTTTCGCTGTCACCAATAATAAACTCAGCATTATCTATCTGATTAATCTCTTTATTGGCTAAGGCATCTTTTACTGCGGTCGGAGCAATCTCCACGCCAATTACCTTACCAACAAAATCAGCGACAACCAGAGAGAATGTCCCGACTCCAGAAAAGAGGTCAAGAACAATCTCGTCTCCTTTTGGCTCTAAGAATTTCAAAACCTTCTTAATTAGTCTTTCGGTCTCCGGGGTGTTTATCTGAAAAAAAGAGCCAGCGGAGATTCTAAATTTTTTGTCCAGAATATCTTCAAAATAATAATCCCGGCCGGAGATTATTTGGAAATCATCCGTCAGGATTCTATTTTTCGGAAATGGGTTGATATTATTCAGGATACCAACAATGTCCATCTTTTCCTTCAAGTCAGTAAAAAGCTGGTTCTCACCAATCTCTTTAACGCTGACAATAATTACTAAGACCTCGCCAGTCCTTTCTCCTCTTTTTAAAACCAGATAACGAAGATTCCCTTCTCTTGTCTCTTGGGAATATATTTTCTCCTGAGAAGTTAATAATCTTTGGAAGAATAAACTTCTGATTTGGTCAAAGACTTCTGGTTGCAGAGGACAGGTTGGGCAGTCAATCAAATGGTGGCTCTTTTTCTGGTAATAACCAATCTTTGGTTTATTTCCATTTTCAAAAATCATCTGGATTTTATTCCGATAACCCCATTCCTTTGCTGGGAAGGGATTTTTCACTGGGACAAAAATTTTCCCAATATGGGATAGGGCATCACCGAGCAATAACTTCTTCACTACCAGTTGTCCAGGATATTCCATATGTTGAAAATCACACCCGCCACAAATCATAAATTGGGGACAAGTTGGTTTAATTCGGATTGGAGAAGGTTTGACGACCTCCTTTAATTCTCCAAACCAGTATCCTCTTTTCTTTTCGGTTATTTTTGCCTCAATTATCTCGTCCGGACAGGTATAAGGAACAAAAACCTTTCTGCCGTTATAATTACCTAATCCATAGCCCCCATAGACAACCTTCTCAATTTTTAATTCAATCACCATTGGCTAAAGGTCTTTCTTAAAATATTCTGACCCAATTTCTCAATTGCTTGATTTATCGCCTTCTCCTCGGTCTCGGAGTTTGGGTCATAGGTGCCGAAGGCGGAGAATTTATCTTCCCAGAGAGAATTGCCTTTTAACCTTTCTTCGCATTGCGCCACGCAATCAATCGTTACCTTCCAGACTGAAATATTTTGGTTCGCATCATAAGAGAAAGGGGTCTTATTATAATTGCTAATTTGACAATGAATGATAATATCGGCTTCCTCCAAGCTGGTAATTTCTAACCGTTTATCCCGGCGGTAGGTTTCAATTAAAGTATTGGTCAGAATTTCCTCCAGACCGATTTTTAAGGTATTATTTTCTGCCAATGGAATCGCTACTTTCTTAATATCGGAACGGAGAAGTGAGAATCGGGTAGAATAGCCACAGCAACCATAGATAAAGAGAAGAAAAGAAATAATTAGAAACCACCAATCGTTAATGTCCTGTTTTACACAAAATAAGAATTTTTGAACCTTTGATTTTAAAAGTCTTCTTACCTTCATTTTATCACTCCTTCTCATTGTAATCTTGCTGGCAAAGAAGTCAAGTATAGCTAAGGGTGGATAAAAAAGAAGGGAGAGTTCTGCCAAGCATAAACCGTAAAAGTATTTGACTTTTCAAAAATATCTTATAAAGTATAAGGAAAGGAGATTTTATGGTAAGTATCATCGTTGGCTCAAAGTCCGACTTGCCCGAGATTGAAGGGGCAAAAAAAATCTTTGAAGAATTCGGTGTCAAATACGAAATAAAGGTCCTCTCTGCCCATCGGACACCCGAGGAATTAAAAGAATACATTAAGGCGGTGGAAAAGAAAGGCTTTGAAGTAATCATCGCCTGTGCCGGAATGTCGGCTCATTTACCTGGTGTCATTGCTTCCCAGACGATTCTACCGGTAATCGGTGTGCCGATGAAAAGTGAACTTTTGGGCATTGACTCTCTACTCTCCATCGTCCAAATGCCCAAAGGAATCCCGGTGGCAACGATGGGGATTGGCAAGAGCGGGACAGTCAATGGTGCACTCTTCGCCATTAAAATCCTTGCCCGAAGATATCCGGAATATGAGAAGAAAATCCAAGAATATCGGGAAAGGATGAAAAGGGAGGTGTTGGGTGATTAAAAGAACCTTTCTTTTAATTACCCTAATTTTTTCCAATTTATTATTCGCTCAGAAAAAGGGGGAAAAAGTGAAATTACCCGAACCCCGTTACCAAAGTGAGACAAGTGTGGAGGAAGCGCTATTAAAACGAAGGTCAATAAGGAGTTATAAAAAGGATAAACTGACATTGAGTGAGGTCTCACAACTCCTCTGGTCCGCCCAGGGGATAACCGCAAAATGGGGTGGAAGAACCTCTCCTTCTGCTGGTGCGACCTATCCCTTAGAAATCTACATCGTGGTCGGTGATGTTTCTGGTCTGGAAAGCGGCGTTTATCACTATTTGTCCGAAGAACACGCCATAGAAAAAATCCTTAATAAAGATGTGAGAAAGGAACTGACGGGTGCGGCCTGGGGTCAGGACTATATCCTCTTCGCTCCATTAAATATCGTTATCGCCGCGGATTATAAAAGGACAACCGGAAGATATGGTGAAAGGGGAATCAGATATGTCCACAATGAGGTTGGCCATTGCGGCCAGAATATCCATCTCCAATGCGAGGCATTAGGTTTGGGAACCGTCGTGATTGGTGCCTTCTCCGATGAAAGGGTAAAAAAGATTCTCAATATCAAGGAAGAACCCCAATACATAATGCCGGTCGGCAGGAGGAAATGATGGAAACTATGGTTAAAACCAACCTTTCGGGAATTAAGATATATAAAAGAGGGAAGGTGCGCGACATCTACGACCTGGAGGATAAACTCTTAATTGTTGCCACCGACCGCATCTCGGCATTTGACTATGTCCTACCAACTCCCATTCCCTTGAAAGGTATGGTCTTAACTGGTCTTTCGGTCTTCTGGTTTCACTTCCTAAAAGACATCTCCTCTTCCCATTTTATAACTGATGACCCTTCCCTTTTTCCTTCTATCTTAAAACCCCATTCGGAAATCTTAAAAGGGAGAAGTATCTTAGTGAAGAAGACGAATCCCTTACCAGTGGAATGTGTGGTTCGTGGTTATCTCACTGGTTCAGCCTTTAAGGAGTATAAAGAGAAAGGCGCGGTCTGTGGCCTAAGATTACCTTCGGGGCTCGCCGAGGCGGAAAAACTATCCCAACCAATCTTTACCCCGGCAACCAAAGCGGAAACCGGACACGATATCAACATCCCATTCGCCGAGATGGCAAAGATGATTGGCGAAGAGACCGCAAAGATAATTAGAGAGAGAAGCATCAAACTTTATGAAACCGCTGCCCTTTACGCCGAGGAAAAGGGGATTATTATTGCCGACACGAAGTTTGAATTCGGCTATTTGAATGGCGCAATAATTCTGATCGACGAAATCTTCACTCCGGACTCCTCCCGTTTCTGGGATAAAAAAACCTACCAGGTTGGTTCTTCCCCGCCCAGTTACGACAAACAGTTCGTTCGGGACTACTTAGTAAAAATCGGCTGGGATAAAAAACCACCAGCACCAGAATTGCCACCGGATGTCGTAGAAAAGACCAAAGAGAAGTATCTTACCGCCTACGAGAGATTAGTCGGCAGAAAATTATCTATCTAAGGGGGATAAAATGAGAATCTTAGGAATTATTGGCTCAATGCGTAAGAAAAACACCGACCTTTTAGTGAAAACCGTCCTAAAATCCGCCCAAAAGGTAAAACCCGACCTCCAATCCGAAGTAATCCAAATCTCCGAAGTAGATATCAAACCCTGCTCGGCTTGTTATGACCTATGCTCAAAAAACCTTACCAGTGTGTGATTAAAGATGACCTTTCCCTTATCTTTAATAAGATGAAAGAATCTTCCGCGCTGGTCATTGGCTCGCCCCTCTACTTTAAGATTCCTTCCCGATTAACCGCTTTTATTGAGCGACTGGTTTGTCTTGCCTATTTTTACGACTGGCGGGGATTTAGAAAGCCCCATCCCTTAAACGACAAACCCTGTGGCCTGGTTGCGGTCTGTGGTGGTGACAACCCAACTCCGGTATTAGAGGAACTTTTTAACTTCGCTTTATGCCTGAGGATGAAGCCCGTCACCCTAAAATCCTATCCCTATTTTGGTGTTGGTGGCAAAGGCAGGATAGAAGAGGATAAAGACCTAAATCCGATTAAAAATGCCAAACTCCTTGGTCAACTATTAGCCCAGGCAACGGAAAGAGATAAAAATGCCCAGCCGGCTTATTGAAATATTTGAAGATGAAGAACTCGTCGGGAAAATAAAAAGACGTCTACCTTACCTATTTCAAATTGCGGAATTAGAAAGTTCAAGGGCGAGAAAGGTAGGAATGGAGGTTGGTTCAGTCCGGGAAAAGATAATTGTTGCTTTGCTCATTTATAAGTTTGGTGAACCTAATGTGGAAGCGGAAATACCTATCACTGAGCCAGAGGTGGATGCAAAATTATTTGGCGAACCTATATCCATTAAGACGATTACCGGCCGAAGTCTTAGCGGTGTCAAACTGATATGGACAGTTGATGCTCAAAAAGCAAAAGAGTTTCGGGAAAACTATTATCCCCATTGCGATATTTTACTGGCTCAAATATGTTGGAATGACATTGGCGGATTTTCCTTCATTCCCTTAGAAGTCCAGAAAAAACTTTTTAATAAAATAGGAAGAAAAAATTATATTAAACTGCCAAAACCGGGGACAAATCCTAGAGGTGTGGAAATTACCAGGGAAGCGTTATCCGGATTAGTTGGGGATTACGAAACAAAGAAGATTTCCATCAACGGGCAAAGAAGAAAGATAGATTTCAACCCCTATAAGAGATGGGTTGACCTTTGGCGCGAGGAGTAAGATGGCATTGAGTAGAAAGAAAAAAGGCACTAA
>CAYRLZ010000074.1:0-11312 GCA_964425275.1 uncultured bacterium
ATGGTTGTCTTATGGGAAAACGGGTTTGGGGCTGGTGGATAGAGTTTCGTCTCTCTTATCTTTTCAAAAGATCTCACTTCTCTTTCTTCTTCTTTTATTCCGACCTGTGGTTCTGGTACCCAGAATCCGATATGGGCGATAAGATTTGAGGTGGTTATTTTACCGATTGCGGTCTGGGAGATAGTTGAGAGAGAGCGATAGGCACCAGTCATATCTCCGCCACCACTGGCGATAACCTGCCATCGGCAAAAATAAGGCTGGGCAAAAGTGAGAGTAAAGAAGATAAATACGGCAATGAGCCGATTCATAACCCACCTACCTTCTCATCTCTTCTATCCTTGGATTTTTCATTTCCTCGTATCTTCTTCTTCCTTCTGGTGTGCGGAAGTTAATACCGGTTGCCTTCCCTTCGCGCTCTAACTGTTCCATACAACCGGAAAGGAACTCGTCGTCAAGCATTCGGTTAGCCAGTGCTCCGGTTTTTGGTTGTTCAATGGGCATCAATCTTCTTATTACTTCTGCTGAGACATCGGCTCTTTCCCCAGTTACTTGCCAGTAGACTTTGGTTCCGGGTTTACCGCCGATGACGAACGTATTGCCTTTAATTTCTTCGGCAACATAGACATCCGATGTTCCAACACCAGTGAGTTGGATGTGGGCATTGCGATTGAGGGCGGAGAAGTAGTCAGGGAGTTTCACTTCGGCTCGGCCGTTGGCATCAAGAATAACGGAACCGCGGTAGATATTAAGCGTCTCTGGTCCTTCAACGAAGTAGTGGTTAAGGATTTTATGATATGGGTCAAGGGGGTGGTCAATGGTGAAAGAGCCACCGGCTTTGGAGAGCGTGCCACAGCACAGTTGGTTGGAGGCGGTTGCGGTCTGACCATTGAATGCGGCGGAGTTTGAATAACTTGAAGGCACAACCGAACGATAGCCAACTGCAAAGCTGTAATTTCCAGCAGCGGTGTCCGCATACCCGCCGGCAACTGTGGCAAAGTAGGAGGCAGTATTTTGAGATCCGCCGGCAACCGTGGCCCCGTAGCTCGAGGCGGTATTATGGTATCCGCCGCCAACCGTGGCATATTCACCCGAGCCGGTATTTGAAAGTCCGCCGCCGATAACCGCAAAATTTGCCGCGGTGCGATTAAACCGACCGCCACTGATTGTGGTATAGGAGCTTTCCGCACGGTTCCTCTCACCACCAATAGTGGCTGCATAACCCAAGGCAACGTTGTGATATCCTCCAGCAACGACCGTATAAGATCCAGATGCTGTGTCACTATAACCGCCACCAACAAAAGCCGATGAACCAGAGGCAGTATTTAGATACCCGCCAGAAACTGTGGCATTGTATCCCGAGGCAGTATTTAGATACCCGCCAGAAACCGTGGCCAGGAAGCCCGAGGCGGTATTTTGAGATCCGCCGGCAACCATGGCCCAGTTTCCCGAGGCGGTGTTGTCACGACCGCCCGCAATAGTGGCTACATCACCCGAGGCAATATTTTGATATCCACCACCAACTGTGGAACAAAAGTAGTCCTGTCCACTTGTTCCGGTTGTGCTGGCCACACCGAGATTGACATGGGTATGGCGTTTATTTCCATGAAGCATATTACCAACTCCACCCCGGGCAATGCCCAATGGTCGGATAGTATAAAGCACAGAATCCGGTGTGTCTCTAACCCAATCGTTATCCATTCCACTACTGTCGTTCTCTGGCGCCCAAGTATAACCAATCCACTTTAAAACCTGCCCCGTGCTGGCACCCATCTGATTTAAATCTTGTCCAACAATCGTGCCATTAACAATCATACTGGAAGTTATGGAGTTTATTTGGTGTTCGTTCACATAACGCGCATCAAAGGCGGTTGTGTCTTTTCCTTGCAAGCGGTGGCTATTGCCAGAAACTCGGGCGCTATCAACGGCTGGTGCGGCTCGGGCGTAATCGGCGGTATCGGAGTAAGGTGCTTTGAAGTTAGCGGAAACATCTGCTCTTAAAATCGTGCCATCTTGAATTTTAGCACTGGTTATCGTATTGTCCTTAATCTTAGTAGGGATGATGGTCGTATCCCGAATGTCTGAGGAATTTATTGTGCCATCAACAATCATCCCACTCGTAACTCGTAATGGAATTTACCTGATTTTCGTTCACATAGCGACCATCAAGACCGCTGAGGTTAAGTCCGCCAATTCTTGTGGCGCCAAGTGCGCTGTCTGCATTTGCCGAACGTTCCGAGAGAAAGGAATAGGCAGAGGAAACTATTCTTAACCTCGGACTTAACTCCGGATTGTTTTCCACCTGTAAACTCAACCAGACCTGTCCATTTTCTGGAATAGAAGAGATTGGATTCGTTCGACCCAAGAGAACCGAAAATAATCCACCTTCCACTCTTACGGTCTGCGTCTCGGTCCAAAAGGGAGTGCCCCCGGTCTCCTGTGGGTAAAGCCGAAAAGTGAGTTGGTAGTCGCGGTTTGGAACCGGGTTGCCATATTCATCAGTCAGTTTGCCTTGATAGGAAAGCATCCGCGGGATAGTGATGGCATCAGTAGCGGTAGTCGGATTAGTGTTTTGGGTTGTGGCGGTAAAATCCCTCACCGGAAAAATCACCGCCTCTTGTCCAGCTAAAAGAACGGAAAGTAATAGGAAGAGAGAATAAAACTTCATATTACCTCCTCACAATTATTATTATTATAACCAATAAAATTAATCGGTCAACTATGTTAATAAAAGACCAGAGAAAAAGTAAAAACCAAATCGGCTCTTTTCTGGAAAGGACCGTTGGGGAAATTTAAGCAGGATTTTATTAACAATAGAATTTTTTACCAAGATAGGCAAGAGTTCTAAGGTAGAAGCAAATAACATCAGTGATAACTCTCATATTCCTCTTAAACCCCATTCCCATAAGACCCAAGATTATTTGTCTCCTTTCCCCCTAATATTAGATTTTTAGTTAGAAAGAAAAGATTTTAGAGCCTTCTAAACCTGTTTAAGGGAAATATTGACCACACCTCGGTCATTGCCAAGCAAGGGGATTTGATACCTTTCATTCCCATCGCTTGACACAGAGGCAGGTATTATGCCCACCAAATCCTAAGGAGTTAGATAGGGCCGCCCGAATTGGTAAGGCGCGGGCGCCCTCGGCACAATAGTCTAAATCCAGTTCCGGGTCAGGATTTTCTAAGTTTATTGTCGGGTGAACCTTCTGATGATAGACCGAAAGGCAGGTGACAACAAACTCAATGGCACCCGCAGCACCCAGGGAATGACCGAGCATTGATTTGGTAGAGTTTACCACTATCTTCTTACTATGTTCACCAAAGAGATTTTTAATCGCCTTGGTTTCGGTTAGGTCATTAAGTTTTGTCGAGGTGCCGTGGGCATTTATGTAGTCAATTTCCTCCTTTTCTATTCGGGCATCAAGGATTGCCCTTCTCATCACCTCATAGGTTCCTTCACCCTCCGGGTTTGGGGCGGTGATATGGTAGGCATCAGCGGTTGCTCCGTAGCCGCAAAGTTCGCCGTAGATTTTAGCCCCACGCCTTTGAGCAAAACCTATCTCTTCTAAGATAACAGCCGCCGCTCCTTCGCTGATGACGAATCCATCCCGGTTGAGGTCAAAGGGACGGGAGACCTTTTCCGGTTCCCCCTGGTTTTTGGATAAAGCGCCCATATTGGTAAAGGCGGCGATAGTATAGGCGGTGAGCGGCGCCTCGGTGCCACCAGCAATAATCACATCGGCATCACCATAGGCAATAAGACGAAAACTCTCACCAATCGCATGGGCACCAGAGGCGCAGGCCGAGACAGTGCAGAAGTTTGGTCCTTTAAGACCGTAAAGAATGGCGACCTGCCCGGAGGCGATATCCGGTATCATCGTTGGGATGAGTAGCGGTGAGACCCGTCTCGGTCCTTGGGTTAAAAACCTCTGATGCTCTCTTTCCCAGGTCTCAATCCCACCCATACCACTACCGATAATCACCCCAACCCTTTTGGTATCAATTTGATTAAAATCCAATCCGGCATCACTGATTGCCTCGGCACAGGCCCAGAGGGCATACTGGGTGAAGAGGTCGGTCCGCTTTAGTAGTTTGGCATCAAATTTCTGGGTGGGTGAGAAATCTGTTATCTCGCCAGCAATTTTTACCTCTAACTGCTCAGTAGGAAAACGGGTAATTCTCTTTATCCCACTACGACCAGCGAGGAGATTGGTAAATAATGTGGCGGAGTCAAGCCCAAGAGGTGTGCAAACTCCTAAACCGGTAACAACGACCCGTCGCCTCATTTCTCTTTTAATCTCTCCTCAAGGTATTTTACCGCCTTGCCGACCGTGTCTAATTTCTGGGCATCGGCATCCGGAATATCAATATTAAACTTCTCCTCAAAGGCCATCACCAATTCCACAACATCCAGGGAATCGGCATTCAGGTCCTCAGTGAAGACCGCATCTTCGGTTACCTTTTCTGGGGCAACATTCAATTTCTCAACGATGATGCTTTTCACTTCATCAAATAATGCCATTTTACCCTCCTTAAATAAAACTTTTAAGTTTTATTATATTGACAATACAGAAATTTGTCAATATATTTATATATGCCAAAAAGAACTTATCAGCCATCAAGGATTAAGCGAAAGCGAACGCATGGGTTTCGCCAGCGAATGTCTTCACCTGGTGGTCGGGAGGTCCTCCGCCGCCGGCGGCGGAAAGGGAGGAAGCGATTAACGGTATAACAGGTCTCTTTTTATGGGAAAAAAAGAGGGCTTAAAAAAAGATGAAATCCTACGGAAGAGGAAGGAACTTTGGGGGATTAAAAAAGAAGGGAAGAAATTGACCAGTGCCTACTTCACTATCTATTACCAAGCCAGTAAAGAAGAAGGTAAGCGGAAAATCTGTTTTGCGGTTGACCGTGAGGTAAAAAAGGCAACCGAACGAAATTATCTCAAAAGGAGGATGCGTGAGGTCTACCGCCAAAATAAAGATTCCTTCCCCCTAAGTTTTTACTACTTCATCCAGGCGAAGGCCTCTTCATTAAATCTACCCCATGATGCCTTTAAGAAAGAACTCTTTACTTTAACGCAGCGCATCAAGAATGAACTGGCTTAAATTAGTAATCCTTTTTCTCCTCAACTTATACCAGAAATTACTCTCGCCCTTTTTCCCTCCGGCCTGTCGGTTTTATCCCTCCTGTTCCCAATATTCCCTTTTGGCTATTCAGAATTATGGCCTGGGAAAAGGGTTGATCCTCACTTTGCTCCGTTTATTACGTTGCCACCCCCTCTCTTCGGGTGGGGTTGACTTTCCCGAAAGAATGGAAAAGAAGATATGGAAGACCAGAAGCAATTAATCTTAGCCTTTTTCCTCATAATGCTTATTCTTCTTCTCTGGCAGTTTTTCTTCCCACCGAAGGCGCCACCAGTTAGTCGGGAGGCGAGACCAAGAAGCGAAGAGAAACCTTCCACCGAGACGGTTTTAAGTCAAGTTCCAAAAAGGGTGAGACCAAAAATAGAGGAGACTCAGGAATTCGTCTTAGAGAATGAAAAGTTGCGGGTTAAATTCTCTAACCTCGGGGCAACAATTAAATCGGTATATCTCAAGGAATATGCTTGCGAACTTCTGAAGGACTTCCCCTATTTCCCTATCCAGATATCAAAAAAGGAGACCATCTGGCATCTTGATACCCTTTTCTGGGATTTCTCGCTGTCCGGAGAAGAGATTACTTTCCGCACGCAAATCGGGACCCAAGTCCATAGAGGAGACCAAGGTCTGCGCATCCAGCGTCGTTATCAGTTAAAGTCTTATACTATAGTTTCGGAGATAGAATACTCATCTTTGGATACTCACCCGCCGCTCTTTTCCATTAATTTTGGTCGGGGGCTTTCTTTTACCGAAAAGGACACGAATGACGAATATGCCAACTTTCGCATATTGGCGGATAAAGAAACCGGTTTCTGGGAGATGGGCGTTAGGCGATTAAAAAAACCGATTACCTTGACCGAAAGATTAACCTGGCTTGGCTTTACCACCAAATATTTTTTGATGGCGGTAATTGGTGAGATTGATTCGGTAACAATCCTTCCCACCCCCGACCGTAAGGCCGGTGCCCTTCTCTTCATCACCCAGCCCGCTTTTCTCTCCTTGGGTTTTTATCCTCTGAAATATGACCTTCTGGCGCACGAAAAGAAGGGGTTAGAAAAGGCGGTGCCTTTGGGCTGGCCAAAGTTTCTCAGTCTGGGCATTCTCCACCTCCTGCTCTTTTTACATTCCCTGATTAAAAACTATGGTGTCGTTATCCTTATCTTTTCCCTCTTAATGAAAGGTGTCTTATTCCCGCTCACTCGTCTCCAACTCCAGCAGATGAAAAAACTACAACTCCTGCAACCGAAATTAGAAGAGTTAAGGAAGAAATATAAGAATGACCCAAAGATGTTGAATCAAGAGACGATGCGTTTGTATAGCCTATACAAGATGAACCCATTGACCGGCTGCCTGCCGCTCTTAGCCCAGATTCCAATCTTCTGGGCCTTATATTCGGTTCTCCGCTCAACCGTTGAACTGCGTCGGGCAAGTTTTATCTTTTGGCTAAAAGACCTCAGTGTTAAGGACCCCTATTATATCCTGCCCATCTTGATGGGGGTTTCTTTTCTTTTCCAGAATCTTTTAACCACTCAGGATAAGAGGAATCTATTTTTGACTTTCTTTTTTCCAGTATTTTTGACTGTAATCTTCTTAAATTTTCCTTCAGGATTACAGTTATATTGGCTTATTTTTAATATACTCTCGGTAGTGGAGAGTTTGATTGTCCGCAAGAGGAGGTAAAAAATGGAAGAGAGCAAAGAAGAGAGAATGGAAGAGATATTTGAGGAAAAAGCGGAGCCAGCCGCAATACCGGCGGCAAATAAAGAGGAGATAAAACAATCAGCAATTGAGGTGGTGAAAAAATTTCTTTTCGGCCTCGGGGTCCGGGCAAAATTGGAGATAAGAGATGAAGCCTCAGGCGGGCTTTACATTAATATCCGACTCCGGGCGATGGCTGGTTTTTTAATCGGACGGCAGGGCGCTACCCTGCGCGCCTTACAGCATTTAGTTGCCGAAATCCTCTTAAAGAAATATCCCAACTTGCCCCCGATTACCCTTGATGTCTCCGGTTACCGGATGCGCCGGATTAACTTCTTAAAGAAGAAGGCGTTGGCGGTCGCTCGGGTGGTAATGGACACAAAAAGGGAGATGGCCTTAGACTTTCTCACGCCCCGCGAGTTAAAAATTGTGGCCGATGCCTTAGCCGAACTTAAAGAGGTGAAAATTTATGCCATTGGCTCCGGGGTGAAGCGGAATGTGATAATTGCCCCCAATCGGTGAGACAGTGAAAGTTAGATGAATGAGTTATTTGCGACAATCTGTGCCTTAGCCACTCCCCAAGGGCAAGGGGCGATTGCTGTCACCCGCGTCTCAGGAAAAGAGACCTTTGCCATCTTAGATAAAATCTTTCGGGGCAAGAGGAGCCCCTCTAAACTCCCCGCCAATCACATTGAGAAAGGGGAAATCATTGACCCGGATAAAGATAAAGATGAATTAATTGATGAAGTCCTGATTGCCACCTACCACGCCCCCAATAGTTATACCGGAGAAGATATGGTTGAGATATTCAGCCACGGGGGAAGTATCTGTGCCGAGAGGATAATCTCCCTCCTCTGTCGTTACGGTTGCCGTCGGGCTTATCCTGGTGAATTTACCAAGCGCCGCTTTCTGGCCGGAAAGATTTCTTTGCCCCAGGCCGAGGCCTTACTATTTTTGACTCAGGCCCGTAGTGAACTTCAGGCCCGGGTCGCCTTAAAACAGATGCAAGGCGAATTCACAAAAAGGATTAGAGAAATCGGTTTGGCGATTAAAGAACTCCTGGCCCTTGTGGAGAATAAGATTGAATTTGAGGAAGAAGGGACGACCCAGGAATTTTTGCCGACCCTTGCCGAATTGCAAAGGAGAATAAGTGAACTTATAAAAAAGGGGGAGAAAGAACATTATATTCGGGATGGGATAAATTGCGTAATTGTCGGCAAGACAAATGTTGGGAAATCAAGCCTCTTCAATCGCCTCTTAAAAAAAGAGCGGGCTCTGGTTACCAGTATACCCGGGACAACCCGAGATGCCATTGAAGAGACGGTCGTTTTGGATGGGCTTGTTTTTCGGCTAATTGATACCGCCGGTCTCCGAATAAAGAAAGGTAAGATAGAGGCCCTGGGTTGGGAGAAGACGAAGGATTATCTAACTAATGCCGATTTCGTTATTGTCGTCCTTGATAACTCCCGCTCCTTGACCGAGAAAGACTGGGAGATAATTGAGGCGACCCAAAACCAGAGAAGAGTCCTGGTGCGGAATAAAATGGATTTACGGTCAAAATGGAATAACTGCCCACTCCCATCAAATCCCCTCCCCATCTCTTGTAAAGAGGGCACAGGGATTGAAGAATTAAAGGGTTATCTGGCGAGGGAATTCGGTAACCAGGAAAGTGACTTCTATGTCTCGGAATTTCGCTACGGAGAACTTTTACGAAAGGCCGCCGAGCGATTAACAAGCGCCGCCCAAGCCAACTATCTGGAAGTCCTCGCCGATGAATTAAAGAAGGCACTTCTTGCCTTACAGGAAATCACGGGTGAGGTTACAAGTGAAGAGATACTGGATAGGATATTCTCCCGCTTCTGTATCGGTAAATGAATCTTGATAAAATCCTTCTTTATTGCGATAATCTAACATTGGAGGCAATGGAATTTGCCTTGAACCTGGCCGCCAAGTTGTCGGCTAAGATTTTTACCATTTATGTAATTGACCCAAAATTCATCGCCCAAAAAGTCAAGTTAGAAAATAAGGATAAAGAAAAGATAAAAGATGAGATTGAGGATTTTGCCTGGAAGGTATTATACGAAATTGAAGATCGGGCCGCGCTGCTTGATGTCAAGACATCGCTTCTTTTATTGGAAGGGAAACCCTCCCGGATTTTACGAGAGATTGCCGAGGGTTATGAGATTAGCCTTTTAATTATCCCTCGTTTTTCCCGATTAAACCTGGAAAGATTTTTGGCGCAGAATAAAGAGCGGGCGGTAATAATTTTTTGAGGAGGTAAAATGGTGAGACTTATTGACCTCTTAAAAAAAGGGGGAATTATCTTAGAGCTGAAAGCAAAAGAGAAAGTGGAGGCGATAAAAGAACTGGCTGGGGTCTTAATTGAAAAGGAGTTGATAACCGATGCCCAGACATTCTTCCAGGAGATTCTAAAAAGGGAGAATCTAGAAAGCACCGGTATCGGAATGGGGATTGCCTTGCCCCATGCCCGAAGTCCAGCGGTAAAAGAACTGGTCGTGGTCTTCGGCCGGTCCGAAGAGGGGGTGGACTTCTCAAGCCTTGACCAGAAACCTTCCCACCTCATCTTTCTCATCGCTGCCCCCGAAGAGAGGAAAGATGAATATATCTATACCTTAGTAAAAATCTCTAAGTTATTAAGGAAGGACGATGTCCGGATCGCTTTAAATAAAGTAAAGAATGAAGAGGAGGTATTAACCATCGTTAGAGATTACGAGTAGTTCCGGAGCGTAAAACTCTTGGTGGAAAAATGAAAGACCGGCGATCGCCCTTTCGCCTCTTTTCCCTAATTACCTTTCTCTTAATATCTTGCCCAAAGAAGCAAGAGTTATCCCTTCGGGTCTATTTCATTGATGTCGGTCACGGCGATTGTATCTTAATCCAGACCCCCGATGATGGAATTAAAAATAATGGGATAGCGGAGGGGATAAATATCCTCATTGACGGCGGTGAAAAGAATGCCGGCCAAGAAATCGTTGTGCCTTTCCTTTCCAGATTAGGGATTGATACTATCCAAATTCTCATCGCCACCCATTTTCATAGTGACCATATCGGTGGTCTCATTCCGGTCTTAGAGCACTTTCCGGTAAAATTGGTCCTTACTCATACCGAGAAGAAAGAAGGAGAAAGGGACGCAAGTCTACATAAGGAGTTCCTAAAAAGGGTGGCGGAAGAAAACTGCCGACAGCGCCAAGCGGTAGCCGGTGATACAATCTTCATCGGTCGCGAACTTAAAGCCATAATCTTAAACCCCAAGATATTAGATGAAGAAGAGAATAATAATAGTATTGTCTTAAAGATTGAGTATTCATCTATTGGTTTACTCTTCACTGGTGATATTGAAGGGAAAAAACGAAAAGAAAAGGCCTCAGAAATCCGCTATGCCGAAAGGCGATTGGTTGATAATTATCCCGGGCTACTTAAATCCCATCTCTTAAAGGTCGCCCATCACGGGAGCGAGACCTCTTCTACTGAGGAGTTTCTAAAAATTGTCTCACCAAAAGTTGCGATAATTACCGGGGGAAGAAAGAGATTTGGTGGGGTAGTTCTTCCGGACAGCTCCGTCATTTTTCGGCTTAGAAGATTGGGGGCAAAGGTCTACCGGACGGATTTTGAAGATACCGATTATAAAACCGCGGCCGGTGACGACCATATCAAGGTTTTGGTTTCCCCGGACTCTTCTCTTCAAGTAAATTACCTCCGCCCACCTCTCTTCTGAATAATAAAAACCCGATGAATTGACAAAGATGGTATCTTTTCTTAAAATCCCCTTATGGAAATATTAAGGAAATTATCGGAAATCCAAAAGGAAGCCAAGATTTTATCCCGAACAGTTGCCCGGTATCAGAAGTTAAAAGAGAAGGAAGACCTGGCGAAGATAGAAAAATTTCTCGCCACCTTTAAGAAAAGCCTGGGGGAGATAAAAGACCAGTCCCTAATGATGTTGGCCGAAAAATTCTTAAGCGCGGCGAGCGAAGACCTAAAAAGGCAAAAGAATGAGCTAAGGGAAAGGTTCGGTCGGGAGATTAAGGAGTTAACGGAGAGGGAAGGTTGGGAGATAAAAGGGCAATACCCGGATTTGAAGATTGGGCTTCTCACCTTAGAGGTAAATTTTGATTTGAATTATTGTAACCTCTACTGGGGAAATAAATTGGAACTACTAAAACGAAGGCTCCCATTAAAACCACTCACTTTAGTTAAGGCACTACGCGATTTCTATCAAACGCTCAAAAAAGAAGAATTTGACCCAAAGAGTTTTTTGAAACTGCTCTTTACCCTGTATCACCGCTCTATCGCTTATGCAAAAAAGTTAGAGGGAGAGAAGGTTTTTTTGGTTGACCTCCTGCCGGAACTTGCCTTCCAAAAACAGGGGAAGGAATTTCGGGAAGACCCAAAACGGAGTAGTTTTCGGGAATATCCCCGATATCGCTTCAGTTATGATTTATATCAATTAAAGAAATC
>CAYRLZ010000075.1:0-5151 GCA_964425275.1 uncultured bacterium
GCGGGAGGCGTGTGCAGTAGGAATGAAAGCAATCGAACAAGGAGTAGCCAGGAAGACGATGAGTCGGAATGAGTTATATAAGAAAGCGGAAGAGACCATCCGCCAGGCAAGGGAAGAGATTCAGTTTTTAATGAAGAAAGGATTTATCCCCAAACCGTAGTGAGAAGTTGACAGGGGAATAAAATTGGCTATAATCATTTTTAGAAAGGGAGGATTTTATGGCACATAAGAAAGGTCAGGGTTCTTCCCGAAATGGGAGAGATTCCCCAGGACAGAGACTGGGCGTTAAGATCTTTGGCGGTCAATTAGTCAAGCCAGGAAATATCCTAATCCGCCAGCGCGGAACCCGTATCCTTCCCGGACAGAATGTCGGGATGGGAAGAGACTGGACCTTGTTCGCCAAAAAAGAAGGAGTGGTGAAGTTTGAATGGGTGAGTAGGCATAAACAGCGAGTATCGGTAATCCCGGAGTGAATTATGCGGATTAAATACTTAGGGCATTCATCCTTTTTAATTACCGAAGAGAGTGGTATTCGTCTTATCACTGACCCTTATAAATCAGAGGCCTACGGCGGATTAAAATATAAGCCGATAACCGAAGTGGCGGACATCGTTCTCATCAGCCATGAGCACGATGACCACAACTATTATAAGGATATAAAGGGAGAAGCGAAAGTGGTGAGAGGCGAAGGTGAGAAAGAAGTATTGGGTATTAAGATAGAGGGCATCACCACTTATCACGATGGAGTATTTGGGCGAGAACGGGGCAAAAACACGGTCTTTGTGATTGAGATGGAGGGGATGAGAATTGCCCATCTTGGCGACTTAGGCGAATTACTTAGTAAAGAGGTGGAAAAGAAAATCGGGGAGATTCACCTGCTCTTCTTACCGGTCGGCGGTTACTTCACAATTGATGCCGAACAGGCAACAGAGATTATGAATGACCTAAAGCCGTTAATTACCATTCCAATGCATTACAAAACAACGGCCTGCGAATTCCCAATTTCTCCGGTTGATGAATTTTTATCCCAGAAACCAAACTGCCGACTCTGGAATAAATCTGAGGTTGAGGTAAAAAAAGAGGATTTACCCCAAAAACCAGAGATTTGGGTTTTGAAACCAAGCCAGATGTAAATGCCCCAAAGGTTTAAATCACAAATAAAAGAGGGGTCGTTATGCGTGAGATAGAATATGCCACAGTCGTTGATGAGGTCGCCCGGTTGGCAATTGAGGCAAACTGTATCTTAGGCGAGGATATTAAAGAGAGAGTGATGCAGGCAAGAGAGATTGAGGAGTCACCTCTCGGCAAGGAAGTCCTTACCCAGATTTTAGAAAATGCCGAGATTGCCAAGAGGGAGATGCTGCCCATCTGTCAAGATACCGGAATTGCGGTTGTCTTTGTTGAGATGGGTGAGGAGGTAAAAGTTAAAGGCGGACTTTCAGCGGCGATTAACGAAGGGATTAGAAAGGGATATAAGGAGGGATATTTAAGAAAGTCGGTCGTTGCCGACCCTTTGCGGCGGAAAAATACTAATGATAATACTCCGGCGGTTATTTATACCCAAATCGTTTCCGGGGATAAACTGAAGATTACCGTTATGCCTAAGGGCGGCGGTAGTGAGAATATGAGCGAGGTTAAGATGCTCACCCCAGCCGCCGGAATGGAAGGGGTAAAGAAATATGTGATTGACCGGGTGGAAAGGAGTGGTGCCAACCCCTGTCCACCAATAATCGTCGGGGTAGGGATTGGCGGCACGATGGAGATGTGTGCACTTCAGGCAAAAAAGACCCTCCTGCGGGAAATCGGTTCCAACCACCCCGACCCATTCTATGACCAAATGGAGAAGGAGCTCTTAGAAGAGATAAATAAGATAGGCATCGGACCACAAGGATTCGGTGGTCGGACGACAGCCCTGGCGGTCTTTATCTCGGCCTTTCCCTGCCACATCGCCTCTTTGCCGGTTGCGGTTAATATCAATTGCCACGCCGCGCGCCATAAGAGCGTAACATTATGAGGGAGGTTTAAGATGGCCAGCCATATTATAAAATCACCACTCACCGAAGAAGTGGTAAAAGGGTTAAAGGCTGGTGATTCTTGTTTTATCACCGGAATTATCTATTCGGCAAGAGACGCCGCCCATAAAAAGTTGGTTGAGGCGATAAATAATAAGGAGAAACTGCCTTTTGACTTACAGGGTGCTATCGTCTATTATGTCGGTCCTTGTCCGGCAAAACCTGGTTATCCAATTGGACCGTGTGGTCCGACGACCTCGGAGAGGATGGACCCCTATACGCCCACTCTTTTGGCGCACGGGATGAAAGGGATGATTGGGAAAGGCAACCGCTCACCACAAGTACTTGAGGCGTTAAAGAGATATCACGGAGTCTATTTTGCTGCCATTGGTGGTGTGGCCGCGCTATTGGCAAAGAAGGTGAAAAAATACGAAGTAATTGCCTACGAAGATTTAGGACCAGAGGCCGTGAGTAAGATGGAGGTTGTTGATTTCCCTTGCATTGTTGTTAATGATATGTACGGCAATGACCTCTACGAGGAAGGATTAAAGAAATACCGGAGGTTGTAATAAAAGAAAGTAATGCCCAATAACGATTTATGAAAGAGATTTCTATCTATGTGATGGGTAAGGAATATAAGGTGCCGGAGGGGCAGACGATAATGAAGGCATTGGAATACGCCGGTTTTTTTTACATAAGGGGTGCCGGCTGTCGCGGTGGATTTTGTGGCTCCTGCGGCACTGTCTATCGGACAAAAGACTCCTACCGATTAAAGGTTGGTCTTGCCTGTCAAAATACAGTAGAAGAAGGGATGTATCTTACCCAAATCCCCTTCTATCCGGCTAATAAGAAGACCTATTTTATAAAGAATTTGTCGGCGACCGCTGAGACCTTAATCACCATCTATCCGGAAATTTTAAGATGTATCTCCTGTGGTAGTTGCACAAAGGTCTGTCCCCAAGAGATAGATGTGATGGATTTTGTGAATGCGGCAATCCGTGGGGATATAAAGAGATGTGCGGAACTGTCATTTAACTGTATATTATGCGGACTCTGTGCCAGTCGGTGTCCGGCAGAAATCGTTCAGTATTATGTCGCCCTCCTTGCCCGACGCCTTTATGGCGCCCACATCTTGAAAAACTCTCCCCACCTGAAAGAGAGGTTAAAAGAGATGGATGAGAAGAAATTTGAATCGGACCTACAAAGGCTCTTAAAAATGGATACGGCCCAGTTGAAGGAACTTTACCAGAAACGGGATATTGAAGAATAGGAGAAAAAGATGAGTTATCCTGAGGCAATGCTTAGGCAAATCAAGGAGGTGGAAAAGACCCGAAAAGAGAGATTATCCGAGGTCATCCCCCTTCTGCCAGCAGCAGAGAAAGAATCCCTCCTTAAATCATTTCATCCGGATTATAAATTAGGAACTACCCGAAAGATTTTGGTTGGGGTCAATAAAGGTGAAGTTGCGGTGCAGGAGATTGCCGATTTGCTTGAAGCCTATTCCTATCTTGACCCGGAAAAATTTAAGATTGATGAAGTGACTTATACCTGTGATGTCTTAATCATCGGTGGTGGTGGTGCCGGGGCGATGGCCGCCCTTTCAGCAGTCAGTGAAGGAGCGGATGTTATCCTAACGACAAAACTTCGCCTCGGTGATTCTAATACGGTAATGGCTCAGGGTGGCATCCAGGCCGCGGATAAACCAAACGACTCACCGGTAATCCATTACCTGGATGTGATGGGGGGCGGTGGCTATAAGAATATACCGGAATTAGTTTATCATCTTGTTCAGAGCGGTCCCTCAATCATTGCCTGGTTAGAAGAGATGGGAATGATGTTTGATAAGGAAGAAGATGGGACGATGATTACAATCCACGGCGGCGGCACATCAAGAAAACGGATGCATACGGCCAAGGACTACACCGGAATGGAGATAATGCGCATTCTGAAAGACGAGGTATTAAATAAAGGGATAAAGGTTATTGAATATGTTGCGGCAATTGAACTCCTTTCTGATGAAGATGGGCGATGTTGTGGGGCGGTATTTGTAAATTTGGAGACGGGCGAGAAGATAATTATCCAGAGTAAAGCAACGATACTGGCGACCGGTGGTGCCGGAAGACTCCATATCCAGGGTTTCCCCACTTCCAATCATTATGGAGCAACCGCTGATGGTTTAGTCTTAGCCAATCGGATTGGGGCAAAACTTATTTATATTGATACCATTCAATACCATCCAACCGGCGTTTGTTTCCCGGAACAGATTTCCGGGCAACTGATAACCGAAAAGGTGAGAGGGGTTGGGGCGCAATTAGTGAATCGGGAGGGAAAGAGATTCATTTATGAATTGGAGACCAGGGACTGTGTGGCGGCGGCAATAATCAGAGAATGCCAAGAAAGGGATAAAGGGGTTAAGACCCCACAGGGTTCGGTTGGTGTCTGGCTTGATACACCGCTCATTGAGATAAAAGGTGGGGAGGGAACGATTGAGCGGGAACTGCCGGCGATGTTCCGCCAGTTCAAAAGATTTGGCATTGATATAAGAAAGGAACCGATTTTGACCTATCCTACCCAACACTATCAAAACGGCGGGGTTTTAATAAATCCAGATGGTGAGACAAATGTGCCTGGGCTTTTAGCCGCAGGTGAAGTCGCCGGTGGTGTTCACGGCCGGAACCGACTTATGGGAAATTCATTATTGGACATCTTAGTCTTTGGTCAGCGGGCCGGGAAAAAATCAGCAACGCTTGCCAAATCAACACAATTTTCTAAACCGACCTTGAACCATTTAATTACTTACCACAAAGAATTAAAAGAGGCCGGGGTAGATGAGAATCGCCGTTCCCCCTTAGTCTTACCCGATTACCGAAGACCAGAACTTAAGACCCGTCTACCCTGGATGGACTAATCCATTAGTGCACTTCGGCTCTGATATTGGGCAGGCATCAATATTCCAAACCCTAAAATAGCACTCAGGATGGAGAATAGAACCGAGAATAGGGCATTTAATACCATCCCCAATAGGAGTAAGGGAGAGATACAGGGAAAGGCACAGGGATAGGAAGAGAGAGCCTATTAGGGAACGTATTAGAGGGAGATAGACCAGGGGAGATAGAAGGGGTAAGAGAAAGGGCAAGAG
>CAYRLZ010000076.1:0-26128 GCA_964425275.1 uncultured bacterium
GTTCATCACGGGTTAGATTTCGGGTAATATCATAAGTAAGCAACGGAACAAACTTTAGATATTGAATATTCTTTTCTGCTTCATATTTACGGCTCATCGTGCCGTATAACCAAAGGTTATAGGCAAAAGCACGAGAAATCAAAGGCGGGTCGCTTTCTAACCATTTGATCACCCTTTTTGCTTCGGTCAGAATCTTATCCAATTCTTGCCAACTTACGGTTTGGTCAAAAATGGTTACACCATCCTTACCTTCCTTTGCCTTTGAACTATCCAATGCCTCATTAACTGATTTGACGCAAAAAGAAATTGGTTCAGGCGGTTTAAATAATTTAATCCCAGCGGATAAGGTCATATCAGGATTGAAAGCGCAATATTCACTAAACCTCTGTTTTATTTCTTGGGCGAGTTCAATAACTTTGTTCCACGGACCGATAACAAATAGGTCATCGCCACCCGAGAAAACACTATAAATCATATTGAAGTCGCTTTTGAACTTTTCCTCAAGATAACCCGCAAAAAAAGTCTCTAACATTCGGGAAAGGGCAGTATAACGCGAAATTGAAGATTTTATTCCTTTAATTTTTTGTTTGTTAGTTGGCTCATCGGGATTAAATCCGTGACGCATAATTTTACCCAAATTGTCAACATCTATCTTAAGATAAGCAATCAATTTGCTACCTTCAGAAACATTGGCAATATCTTCGAAAGTAACTGGTAAACCTTCTTCAACATCTGCTTCCGGAATATCTTCTTTAGTGGGAATATGTTTTAAAAGATATTTAAAGCCAATAACCGGTAATTTTATATCAGGGTCATTGAGCGCTAAAATGAGGTAAGGATTTTTGGATACATAATTCTTCATATCGTTATCGTCCCATAATTCAAATGAATAGTTAAATATCTTAAATTCATTATCATCGTTATTAAAAAATGCCAGATATTTCTTTTCTGGTAAAAGTCGCCCAAGTTTAGTGTCATTTAAACAGCGCTCACAAAGATCATCAGGATTTGGTTCTATTAACTTTTTGGGATATTTACGACAACTCTGACAAATCTTTTCATCGCTTATTAAAACTTCCGGACGAAGAAATTCCTTTTCAACCCATTTGCCTTCAGGAGCAAGCATTAGTTTATGAGGTTGATATTTAATATTATTCAGATTGGCTTTTAATTTGTCAAAAAGGTTTGAGAAATCCGAAAAGTCTTCACCTGCTAATTCTACATACGCCAGAGAGACCGAAAGTTCGGCGTTTAATTGGGTAAGTGTCCATTTATCAAATTCTTTTTGCAATTCATTTATTTTGTCCTTGGTAGTAGAAAGATTAGGTAGTAGAAGATAAAAATTACCACCAGCCGACATAATCATGTTACAAAGTGGCAAGTTGAAGGTATGAAGTAACTTATGAGCAGCAATTTCTGAAATTAGTTGAATGAATAATGAGCGGGCACGCAGACGTTTAGCGATCTTGCCCTGCTGGGTAAGTAACTCAAAAATATAACTCTGAATTCCTGATACATCGCCACCAAGTAAACAGAAGGCTCGGCTACTCATATTTAAGAATTCGGTGGGATTCTCTTGCTGATAATAATAAAGACAACCGGCAATTGCAGCAGCAGACTTAAGATGGTCAAGTAATGAAACATCAGGTTCGTTACGATAAGCAGCACTCGGAATACACCAAGCATATTTCCAAAGTAAAAAGTATATGAAATCAATTGCTTGCTGTCCTGATAGGTTATTAAAATCAATAGATTTGACCTCTTCGGTGAATTTTTTTAATAACTTATCATATTCAAGAAAGGAGGTATTCTTATTATCTATCGGGAATGTGTCATTAAGTCTATCTTTCTGTAATTGAAATAAATTGTGGTATTTATTTTGTTTGGGTTGATGCGAAATAGAAATTCGTGAAAAAATGGAAATCAAGCGGTTGGAAAACGGATCACCTTTTTCTTCGTCATCAAGTGCAATTCGCTCACCAGCTGCAATCAAATCGGCTAAATAAACAATATGAGGATTTCCATTATGATGACCACTAATCGCGGATAAGATGATACCTCGTTCATCTTTTATTTTTTCGGCTAAATTGGTTTGATACCATTCTTCGCCCCAATGCGAATGGTCTTGAATTTTCGGGTTTTTTTGTGCCCGTTGGACAAATTTCCCTATATCATGCAATAAGGCGGCTAAGACGATGGTCTTGAATTCTTCATTGTTCATCTTACCTCGCATTTTTATCTAATCGCCATTTTATTGTCGGCTGTTTAATCCGCCTTTCGCCTGATTCATTTTAACTCCGGATTATGAGATTTAACCTTATCTTTATTTGGTTGTCAAGCGACATCAATCCGCGATAACATTTTCCAGAATAATTCGCGGTGGTGTCTCTTTAGATAATAATCGTTTTGAAGCCGAGAGGACCTCAATACCGGCAATTTCGCCACTTGCATCATAATCTACCGCAATATCCTGGTCTAACCTTTTAGTAACTACGGTGGTGTCCTTAAATTCAATATAAAGGACATCCGCCTCTTTATCGTATTTTACTTTCATTTTTGACCTCCTTAATAATAAAAAGCATATAACAATCTTGGTTGCTTCTTCAATAAACACTGGGGTTACTTGCTTGTTTTTGTAAAACTTGCCGTTCCATTCCTCTTTCATAATTCTTATTCCGAAATTAAAACAACAACATCGGCATCCACGGTCATCCGCGGCCTTCCCCAAAGCGAGCTGGCAATCCCACCGATAATGGCATAAGCGGTTCTGAATTCTTTTAGAACGGCAACTAAATTCCGAATCATTTCTTCCATTTGTCCACCGCGTTAAGAAGCATCTCCGTCAGTCGGATTGACTCTTTAAGCGTCATTTTCTTTAGTTCTTTGAGTTCTTCTTTTCTCAGTTGCTCATAGCCCTTAAATGGTGATTGACCAATCTGATTGGTTTTTATTGAAATCTTTTGCTTCATCTCATTCTTATGCTGGATTAAAATCTTCTTTACTCTTTTAAGATTAGCCATTGTGAATGTTCTTCTCCAGAATTGCGATTAGGTCTTTTGCCAGTGCTATAACTTCTTGGGCATCGTCTTTGGTAATTTCGGCATGGGGTTCATAGCGCGCATCATTCCGCTTATCTAATGCCCGATTTAACCGCCGCCCAAATTCTTTTGGGACAAGACCGGTTCGGGCAAATAAGTCGCCGAATTTACTGACGATACCACCATGCCGAGATGGCAGTTTTGTTACTTTCTTCAGTAACAGCCCCTTAACCGCTAATTTGCAGGCATTGTAACCAATATCCACACCGGTCCGGTACAGACCTAAATTAGTATTCTTTTCGGCTGCGTCTAAGAATTCTTCGGCAAGGTTTAAGTAGTTCCTACTCTCTTTTTTTCTAATCTCCTTAACGCCCATTTTATATAACTCCTTTCCATCTTTTAAAACTTGATACATAAATAAAGAATTGATATATCTTGCCTCATCAATGCAACGGATTATCGGCTCAACACTCTCACCGGTTGCCATTGCAGCTTCTAACTGGGCATCGACACAGGCATCAAAAATTTTTTCTAAGGAGTCAGTCGCAAGGATTAAGACATCCACATCGCTCTCCCTTTTCGCCTTGCCTTCGGCATAACTGCCAAAGAGGATAATCTTGGCAATAGAATCTTTGACCCCATTGGCAAGAGTTTTTTTAAGAAAATCTTTAACGCCGACTCCTTTTTTTTGAGAATTGATTTAGTCATCAAGGCATTTTAAGGATTTCATTGCCTTTGTCAAGCAAGAATCTTAAAGGTGAACTTGCCTAAACCGAAGGCGGTGCCCTTGCCCAGATGAACCTTTTCGCCAATCTTAAGATAAGGAATGAATTCGGTTAAATCGCCTTGATAAGTTGCTTCGCCTAAAAGACCATCCATTCTAATCATCTGTTCTTGGCGAGAAGAGTAACGAGCCCAATCCAATCTTTCAAAATTTGCCCTCTTGGTCTTGATTTTCATCGCTTTATTGATTAACGAGCGAAAGTCGATCTCAAATGGTCTATCAGAATAGAAATATGATAATAAACCAATCCGACGCAATAGACTACGGACTAAAATATGAAAGTCTAAACTCTGGGCAATGCTACCCCGGTAAACAATGCGCAGTGGAGTAAGAAAGTTGAGTTTTATTAGATTTACCGGTTTTCTTGATTTCTGAATTTTTAACTCCTTTTCTTGAACACCGCTTTTTAAGGTTTTGCTCGCTCCGTCATAGATGATATTTCGCCCCTGATTGACTGATTGAACTACTAATCTTCCCCTACCTTTACCTAAACCACGATTTGACATTTCCTCAAAAGAGTAGATAAAATATGGTAAAAAGTCAATACCTTTGCCAAAAAGAATCAGTCTAAATGATAGCGAATCACCAGGTTCGTATTCGGTTTTAGTATCGGATGGAGGTTCAATAATAAAAGGATGGGGGACATTTTCATATTTCCGCATTATTTTTGAATCTTCGGGTCTCGGCGTCTCAAAAACATAGGAATAGACACATTTATCCCTTAGGAGACATCCTGGGCAATCTTTCTGAGAAAAGGGGCATGAGATTTTTCTAAAAGCAAAACCGAATGCACCTCTTATCGTTGAGCCTTTGTATGGTGGCAAGTATAGTTTTTCCTTTGCCCGGAGTTTAATCTCAACCTGAGCAATTTTCATTTACCAATATAAAGAAAAGCCAGGTAAATGTCAATAGGACAGGATCCGGCTGACCTCTCTCCAATGTAACCATCTACGGACTTTTTTATAAAACAGGTGGCTTCACTTTCCGCAAGTAAGGGATAAGGTAAAGTGTAGAGGGAACAATACCCTAAAAGAAAGCAAAAATCCGATAAGTCCTGTAAAATTAAGATGTTAAAGCAAAATTCGGTAAAAAAGTAGGCACATATGTCTATTTCCTTTGCCGAATCCAAAAATAAAGGCGACCTTTATAATAGAACCAATAATAGCACTCTAAATAGGACGCTTTATAGGAAGGAGAATAGCATCACCAATAGCATCTCCAATAGGAGAGAGAATAGATTTCTGTATAGGAAGGAGAATAGACCTCTCAATAGAAAAGAGAATAGGATTACCAATAGGGAAGAGAATAGGTAAGCGAATAGAATTCCGAATAGGCAGGAGAATAGGGTATAGAATAGGGCATTTAATACCATACCCAATAGCACCCCCTGTAGCACTCCCCCCTTCAAAAAGAAAAATCCCCTCCTATGTTGGATGGATTGGTCAGAATAAAAAAGTTTAGGTATTTTTAATTAGTTATTCTCTTCTCTCATTTTTACCTCCCCAGTATAAAATATAAGTTATTGATTTAACTATACTTAATAAAATTAGCCTCTTTCCCATATCTAAATATAGAGTAAAAATCGGCTCAAAGTGTTTCACTAAATTTTAATTGCCAAAGAAAATATGCATCTTATGACTCATATCTCGGATGTCTAACGTTTGTTGATTTTGGGGAAACCTAAGAAAGGCTGAAAAATTCTAAGAGGCAAGAGGGTAGAAAGTTTTCATTTAGAAATTTTCTCTTCCTTAACTTCTTAATCAGGGATAACTAATATCCCCAGCGCCTCTTCCGCTTCTGCCAGACCTCATCAAATCTAACCGATGAATTTAATTTTGCCCCCATCTCTTTTAAATATCTCCCCCGGCGATAGAAAATCTCCAAACTGAAATCAAAAAAGCCATACTTCGGAATCCTTACCGAGGTCCCAAAATTTATTGAACTCTCCCCAACTCTCTTTCTCTCCCGGGATAAAAGATACCAGAAATTCTCACAATAACCAATCCTTAAAGGATATTTTTCTCTTAGATAATCGCTAAATCCTAAGGAGAAAAGAAGACCATTGGTGAAGGTTGACCAGATACTTTCCCCTAATTTTACCTTGCGCCAATCGCGATAAGTAACCCCAAAAGAGAAATGTTTTTTCTCATTTGGGCTAAATCCGATTCCCAGATTGTAGACCGGGGATAACCTAATTTCTTGAACCGATTCACCTGACATCCCACTTAAGCCAATATATTTAAGCGGGCGAAAGAACTCAATCCCGGCTCCCAACTGAATTCCTTTAATCCTTCCCAGGGTGGTAAACTTCCATACCCCGCCTCGGTAGCACCCGCCAATCGTCTCCTGGGTCAAGACTTGCTCTTCGGTCTCAAACGACCAGACCTCCTCACTGCCACCGAAGAGATAGTCATAAGCGACACCTAAGGAAAAAACCTCCTGAATCTGTTTAGCAAAAGCCAAAGAGAGAGAGTTAATTCCCCCTTTTCCCGTAATATGCCAATAATAAATACCGGATGTCTCGGAATAAACATCAAAATCTTGAGAAAAGCGCTCTCTTAAACTCAAGCCAATCTTTGTCTTAAAGGGTAGCGGAATTAAAATCTTCAGATAATTGAATTTAATATTATATAATAATCTCCCATTCTTATCCTCTTTACCATACAATATCCCTTGATTAATATTGCCCAGGGTAAGAACACTCTTCAAATTTAGGGGAAAGGATGGATTCTCATAAGAGAAGAGAAATGCCTTACCCAGAGCCGACTGGAGCGCATCATAGGAAATCTGCTCTTCGCCTAATCCCCGAGAGGCAAAAAAAGACTGGGCATCCGCTACACGCAAAGCGGGGCGCAAACCCACAAAAAGAGAATATCCGATTAGAAGATTAACTGCGAAGCCGGGATGCACTGCTCGGCAGGGACGAAGTCCAAGTCCTACTTGAATTTTCATTAGGGAAACCGGTCCTTTACCGGTGGTATGTAAGTGAAATTTATCCGAAAGGATAACTTGTCCTTTCGCAAAAGTAAATAAGAAGGAAAACGATACTCCGGATATAATGTGAGAAATATCCCGAAGTTCTTCTCCGGGTTATTCTGCCAATCCACCAAGAGATTTTTCACCGGAATAGATACTATACTATCTCGAGGTAAAATGACGGTCTTTATTATGCGCGGCGAAACTTCAAAGGGCGTCTTTTCTCTTCTCCGAGCGAAACTATCTTTTAAGGAAAAGACCGCCACCTCTAAGGTATCGCGCAAGAAATAAGAATTGGAAAGGTCAAGCGATAGAATCATTTCACCTTCGGCAATCTTGAAATTACTCGCCAATGGGTGAGGATAACGAAGATAAGTCCAGAAGACATAACCGGAACCGATAACAAAGTAATCCGATGGTATCGTATCTAAGAAATTTACGATATAGGTAGCAAATTGAGGGAGAAATACCCTTTCCTTATCACCGTAGGTAAAAATCAACCTTGGGCTAGTCTTAATCGAAGCCAGGCGAAAAGAATGCCGGTTTTCCTCTGCGAGAATGATGAAACCGGTTGATTGGTGAAGAATTGTCTCTAAGAGTGGTCGGGGGATTTCCAAAGAGAAAGAATCTTTTTGCACGACCCCTTCGGCAAGAGGGACATCTAAAAAGTCGCCACCCGGTTCTTTCCACTGGACATCTTCCGACGCCATCCGCCAGGTCGCCGATGAATTCCACCGGGTGGTTAATGGGTAAATCTTAAACCGGTAGTTTGCGGTATCACTGGTATAAAAATGAATTGTTATCTTGGTTATATTCTGCGCTGAGGAATCAATCAACGGAAAAGATAAGAGAATCCGGGCTTCGTATTTATCATTTTTCCCGAGAAACAAATTACTCGCCCGTCCACAAGGTAAAAATTGACCAAAGGAAAGTGAATCCTCAGGTGTAATATCTTTCTTAAAATGGGAAAGGCTATCTCTTTCCATCTCAGCAAATCCCACCGGTGATTTGGAACAGGAGAAAGGCAAAAAAAGAGAAAAGATTACCACCGAAGAAATCCCAATGACAATTGCTGAATGACAAATCCAAAAGACGGCGCAGCGGGAGTATTTGAACTTGGTCATTTGACACCCCTCGTATTTTCTTCAATCTCCAATGTCTGCTCTTGGGCGAAGGAGGATTTAAGATGCTCTATTACCCTCTCCTTACAAAATAGGATAGCGGTATGAATTGCATTCTTTATCGCCCGCGGCGTGGAGCGACCGTGACTGACAATAACCACCCCGTTAACTCCTAAAAGAATCCCGCCGCCTTGTTCCTCATAATCAAGGCGCGAGACAAATTCCTGTAAGACCGGTTTAGCCAGCCAGCGCCGCATCCGATATTTCGTCTCCGAAGAGAGGTAATCTTGAATACCTTGGGTAAGAATCTCCAGAAGTCCCTCGCCAAATTTAAGAATTATATTTCCCACGAATCCATCACTAATAATCACATCCGCCATCCCCTTAAATATATCGCAACCCTCAATATTCCCAATGAAGTTTAGACCCGATTGCTTTAAGAGAGAATAGCTCCGTTGGAGTAATTCGCTCCCCTTATTTTCTTCTCTCCCGACATTTAAGAGACCGACCCGCGGATTTGGCTTTTTGAAGAAGTGAGCGGCGACTACCGACCCCATCTTGGCATATTGCAGGAGATGAATTGGTTTCGGGACAGGATTAGCCCCGACATCGGTCAAGATTGAATAATCGGATACACTGGGGATTAAGACCGCGACCGCTGGTCTTAAAACCCCAGGGATACAACCCAAGATATTAAGGGAAAAGATAACCAAAGCACCGGTATTCCCCGCACTCACTACCGCATCCACCTTGCCTTCTTTTAGTAGGGAAAGGGCGCGCGCCTGGGAGGAGTTAGGTTTTTTTCGCAGCGCCTCGGTTGGCGAATCATCCATTGCCACAATCTCCTCAGCGGGATAAATCTCTAACCGGGGAAAATATCCCCCCGCCCTCAGAAGTTCCTCTTCTCTTCCCACCAGAACAATTTCTAACTCCTGGTCTTCTTCTAAGGCGAGTTTCGCCCCCGCTACTTCGGGCTTTGGGGCGAAATCACTGCCCATCGCATCTAAGGCGACCTTCATCGCTTAATTACCCAAAAACGGTTTACCACTTATATTATTGGGATACTCATTTCTTCTCTTTTTTGCCAACGACCAAAACTTCTCTATCGGCATAATAGCCACAGTGGGGACAGATATGATGGGGAAGTTTTGGCTTATGGCAATGGGAACATTTAGTGAGATTCGGCACGGCCAACTTCCAATGGGTTCTTCTCTTCCGACTTCTTGACTTTGAGTGTCTTCTTTTTGGTACCGGCATAATTACTCCTTTTTTATCAATCTAACCATCTTATCCAATTCTTGAGAAATGTCAACCACAAACGATAAATTTGCCCTTTGGGTTATTTCCGGCAAGGCCTAATGAATTCTTCCCCGTTTCTCTGATTTCATTAAACTGCGGGCAATCGGGGCAAAGGGCGAAGATGAATAACGAGTTATCAATTCTTCCAAACAGGTCTGTGCCTTTCCCTCGTCCGATAACGATCCGTAGACCTTGGCCAACTCCAATAATGCCTTACTGGCAAAAAAACCGGTTGTATCCTTAGAAATTACCTCTTCTAATAATTTGATGGCGAAAGAGGTCTTCTTATCTTCCTCGTATATTTTTGCCAAAAGGATTTTCGCATAGGGCTGGTTAATTTTCTTTAACTCATCTTCTGCCTTTTTATTCTCGCCAATTTCCCGCAAGAGATAGACACGCGTGAGTGGCTTTATATCGTCAACGGTCGTAAGCAAAAGGTTAAGTTCATAAAGGGAATTGCGCAAATCACTTTTCGGAAAGCGGCGGGAGAACTCAAAGGTATATTTTAAGGTAGAGTCAAATTCCCCAAGAAAGAAGAAAAATTTAGCCCGATAATAAAGTTTCCTCTCTGACTCCTGAGGAAGAGAGGCAATCTTTTTTATTGCCTCTTTAATCTTTCCTTCCTTTAAGTAGACCCTTGCTTGATTGTAATAGACCTCCTCAAGGGAAAGGGGGTGTCTTATTCCGGATTTTTCTAAATCCTGATAAATCTCCTTAGCCAAATTGGCCAGCCCCTTTTCTTCGCAGAATTTCGCCAGAGGGGCTCTTTGGGCTGAGGGAATCTTTTTCAGTTCATCTTTCGCCTCTTTAACCCTTCGCAAGTTCACATAGAGGTGAAAAAGTTCCAGCGCATAGAGGCTATCGTTCTTCTTTAATCTCCTCTCCCTTTGATAGATCTGGACCGCCTCTTTATACCTCCCCTCTCTTGCCAATTGCTGCGCCTTATCCACCTCCGGTGCGGCAAAGAGGAGAGAAGAGATAAGAAGCAAGAAACCAGAGGCAAGTTTACTAATGGGGTTCATTTTTCCAGTGGGACCTCTGAGACATAGATTTTATCACAGACTTTATCACCCTCCCGGAAGATGAAGAGAACCTGCCAGCCCGCAATCGTTCCGGTTGGATTTAAGAGCGGGGCGAAATACCTAAGAAAGATATATTTATTAACCGTATCCCGTCCAACAAACTTAAATTCAAATTCGCTTTCCTCGGGAATCAAAAAGAATTTTTTCGCTAATCTCTTGATAAAAAATTTATCCCTTTCAATCTCCTTCCGCCATTTATCCACATCTTTCTTAAATTCACCGCCGTCATAACTCACAAAAAAGAAATCGTCATAAGTTCCCTTTACCAATTTCTTTTCTGCACCCGATAAGCTCCGCATCCGCGAAGAAAGGCAGGATAAAACTAAAAGAATTAAAAATATATTTCTAATTCCAGCCATGAAATATTATAAAGGGATAAGAAAAGAAATCAAGTTCTCCAACACCTCACACCCGAGGCAATGGAAAACATCTCAACCGACCGTAAAGCGGTATGAGGCGTTTAGTCGATTTCCTGGCGCAGTCTTAAAAATGCCGGAATATTGATATTATTCTTATCGATCTTACCTCCCCTTCTTACCGGCATCACTGTTTCTAAATCCTTAATTATTCCGTCAAAGTCTAAATAGTCTTCTAACTTCTCTTCCATTCCGGTGGCTACAATCGTCACTTTTATTCTATCCCTTAGGTTCTTATCTTTACCACAGCCAAAGCGAATGAGGGTCTTTTTGTTCACCTTCTCGGTAATGGTTGTGCAAACCGTCTCCACCTCCTTCATTGTCATCTTCTCATCACCGGTGACATTAATCAGTATCTTTTTGGCACCCGCCACATTACCCGAATCAAGAAGGGGGGAAGCCAGAGCCTGGACGGCGGCCTCCTTTGCCCGGCCCTGTCCCATCCCGATGCCCACGCTCATCAAACTCAATCCCCTTTCGCTCATCACCTGCCGGAAGTCAGCGAAGTCAATATTTATTGTCTGCGGCGTGTGTATCAAATCAACAACTCCTTTCACCGCTTCGGTGATCGTGGCATCAACGCAACGGAAGGCCTCGCCATAAAATTTACTGCCGTAGTATTCAACAATCTTATCATTGGCAATCACCATTCGGGTATCAATGTGATTTCGCAATTCCTGTAAACTCCGTAAAGCCCGGTGCAACTTTATCTCGCCTTCAAAGTGAAATGGTTTAGTAACAATCGCGGCCACCAAGGCCCCAGATTGTTTTAAGATCTTGGCGATCAGGGGCGAGGCACCGCTTCCGGTCCCACCACCCAGGCAAGCAATTAAAAACGCTAAGTCGTAACCAGTAGCAATCTCCCTTAATTTCTCCTGAGATTCTTCGCCGGCCTTTCTTCCAATCTCCGGATCATCACCTGATCCAAAACCGCCCGTAAGCGAAACACCGATTTGGATTTTATTTGGGGCTAAGGATAGACTGAGTGCCTGGCGGTCGGTATTGATACTATAAAAATCCACTCCCTTTATCTCGGTCTCAATCATATGATTTATGATATTGCCGCCGCCACCACCTACACCAAAGATACCAATTTTTATGGCATTCTTTTCGGAAACGAATTCAATCATTACTCCTCCTTTTGAATTTTTCCCAAGCCTTGAGTGCTAACGCACCGCAAAGCGTGCGGGGAAGCACCCATTTGGGAAAATCCTTTCTTTTGTTAACATTCATTCTTCTTCGCCCAATCGGAAAATCTTCTTAAAAAAACGGCGAAATCTTGAGAATAGGTCATCATCCTCAATCAAGGCATACTTTTTATAAAGACCAGAAAGTCCAAATTTTGCCAGTCCCAAAAGGGTGGCAAGTTGTGGGTCTTTAAAATTCTCTGCCACCCCATCAGGAGTTGCTACCCTTACCGGCATTCCTAAGATATGGGTCGCCAGGGCAGCCACACCGGGGATTTTCGCCGTGCCCCCGGTCAAAACAACCCCAGAGAGCAAAGCGTGGGAATAGCCCTGGGTATCTATCTCATTCCGACCCTTAAGCAAGATTTCTTCTAATCGGATTTCGGTTATTTCCGCAATTATTCGCCGCAGGATACCCTTCTCTTCGCTTGCTGTCTCTGGTAGAGGGATAACTTCATCTTTATCGGCAACATAAGATTTTGTCGCCCCATATTTCTCCTTCACCGCGATTGCCGTATCTTTTTTTACCCGTAGGCCATAAATTAAGTCATTGGTTATCTCTTCGCTACCGATTTCCAGTAATCCGGCGTGTTGTAGCTCACCATCTTTATAAATACCAACGGTTGTCCATCCACCAATATCAATTATCCCAATACCGTTCTCTTTCTCTTCTGGCTCGGTAATCGTCAAGGGGAGGGCTAAAGGTTGATAAACAAATCGCCGACGCCTTATTTCTAACCTATCTAACAACTGATTCAAATTAGCCAAAACCATTGAGCGACAATGAACCAACAAGGCTTTAATTGCCAGTTTATGGCAGTTGGTAAAGTCAAGAGGAGTTTGAATACCTTGTGTATCATCTAAGGTATAAGAGAGGGGAACTAAGTGAAGAGGTTTTTCCTCCGGAGGTAGTCTCACACTTTGCGCCTCGCGCTTCACTTGCCTTATCTCTTTTTCCGAAACCTGCTCCTGTGGTTTTTTTCGCTTGATATTGGCTTCACTCTTTATATATCGGATATAATTACCGTTTATTCCGACATAGACTAAAAGTTTCTTAAATCTTATATCATTTATCTCAATCTTCTCTAATAAAGAACGGAGTGTACTCAGGGCACGCTCCAGGTTAACAACAATTCCGTTCTTGAATCCTTCGGGGAACACTTGCCCGAAACCAATCACTTTAATCTTACCCGGACTTTCTTCTTCGGCCGCGAGACCGGCGATTTTTGTAAAACCAATATCAATCACACCAATGCGATTTGGTCTGGCCATAATCCCTCCTTATGTTAATTTGTGCCACCCCGAACAATCCTCACCTCCTCTTCTAAAATCACGCCACTTTTTTTCTCTACCTTTAACTTTATTATTTGAAGAGTTTGATAAAAATCTTCAAAGGTGGCCTTGCCATTATTCAAAAGAAAATTGGCATGCTTTTTTGAAACATAGCAACCACCAAACTTAAATCCTTTTAACCCCGCCTCCTCAATTAACTTACCGGCTGACCCAAGGGATTGAAGTGACGGGTTTTTGAAACAACAACCAAAGGAAAAACCTTTGGGTTGGGTCTCGTTCCTTATCTTACGGTATTTTCTGATTCGCGAAAGAATTGCCCCTCTTTTCTCTTTCCCCTTCATCTTTAGCGCACAGCCAATTATAATCCCCCCCTCTTCTAATTTCATACTCCGATAAGCAAATATTTGCGATCGGGTCATCTCATCACCAATCCTTATTTCTTTTGGCTCGCCCTTCTTATTAATGAAGAAAACCTTCTCCACTAAATCCGAAAGGGAACGACCAAAAGCCCCAGCATTAGTCGCACAGGCACCACCAATCGTTCCGGGAATCCCATAGGTAAATTCCATACCGGTAAAAGAGTTTTTAGCACAATAATTTATAAACTCGGGAAGAGAGACACTCGCCCCAACCAACAATCCGAAAGGCTCTTTTGTGGGAGTAATTTGGGAAAATCCCTTTCCTAACTTAATAATTACCCCCTTAAAAGAATTAGAACTAAAAAGCACCTTTGAACCATGTCCCAAAATATAATACCTTATCCCTTCGTTTTGTAACCTTATGATTAATCGTTGTAGACTCTCTTGGTCCTGAACCACCGCTAATGCCGGGCATCGCCCACCGATTCTAACCGTTGTCAATCTTGCTAATGAGTAATTTCGGAACCACAAGATATTTTCCCCTTTCCAACTCTCTATAATCTTTCCAAGATTTCCAAGCTCGTCTTCCATATATCTCCGGCTCCTAAGGTAATCAAAACATCCCCTGGCAATAGATTTGACAAAAGAAAAGGAGCAATTTCTCTTCTTTGGGGTATAAAAAAGACCCCGGTCTCCTTTTTTTTCTTCACTGCTTGATAAATTAAATCGCCGCTCACATTTTCGATTGGCGCCTCCCCGGCTGAATATATCTCCGTAATAATAAGAAGATTAGCCTCAGAGAATGCCTGGCCAAACTCACTCGCCAGATAAGCGGTTCGGGTATAGCGATGCGGCTGAAAGACAACAACAATTCTTTTATCCGGATAGGCATTTCGTAAGGCGGCGAGTGTTGCCTTAATTTCAGTTGGATGGTGACCATAGTCATCATAAACCTTAATCTCCTTTTTTTCGCCCTTAAATTCCAGCCGCCGTTCCACGCCAGAAAATTCCTTTATTTCCTTCCGGATGACCTCCCACGGAATTTCCAAAATAAACCCAACGGCACACGCCGCCAATGAGTTTAAAACATTATGGATTCCGGGAATAGAAATCTGAACCCTCCCGACCTCTTTTCCCTCTTGCATTAAAGTATAGGATGCCGAAAAACCGGAAAGAGTCACGCAACATGCCCGCAGAAAAGCATCTTCTCCAAAACCATAAGTTACAACATTTCGTTTCAGGCGATTTATCATCCCCCTCACTACTGGGTCTTCAATGCACAATATATTCACCCCGTCAATTAAAGGGACATTGGAAAGGAACCGTAAAAATCCATTTTTTAGAGAAGCCAGGGAGTAGTTATAGCGATCAAGGTGCTCACGGTCAATATTGGTCACACAGGCAATGGTTGGTGAAAGGATGGTGAAAGATTTATCTGACTCATCGGCCTCACAAACCAAAAAACGCGATTTGCCTAATCTTCCCCCGCTCTCCCATCCTTTTACCCTTCCCCCAATCACCACTGTTGGGTCAAACCCGGCCCTTTCCAAGAGAAAAGCAATCAGGGAAGTAACCGTTGTCTTCCCATGACTGCCGGCGATGGCAATTGAGTAACGCATCCGGATAAGTTCCTGAAGCATCTCAGCGCGCATCATTACGATCCGCCCGGTCTTTTTGGCAAAGACAATCTCCGGATTATCCGGGGATACAGCTGAGGAATAGACAAGAACCTGACTGGCTCCAATATTCTCTGCCTTATGGTCATAGAATATTTTAATCTGCGCCCTTTCTAATCGCATCGTGGTCTCACTGCGCTGTAAGTCGGAACCAGTCACTTCAAAACCAGAATTTTTCAGAACCAGGGCTAAACCGGACATCCCGGCTCCACCAATCCCTGTAAAGTGAAATCTCTTTATCCGCCCGAAATGTTTGAGCATAATTACACCCGATTGGTCAAGATTTCTTTTTTCTTCTTTTTTACCGTTCTTCTAATTATGATACCAATGAAACCGCCGGCATATTTGACCTCCAAATTTTTAGTTCGGGCGGCCTTTTCCACATCCGTCCATAAACATTGGGGAGAGAACTTAAAATAATCCCCGGGTTGAAGTTCCGTCCAGACGGTATTGATATTTTTTGGTGTAACCTCTTTCATATTACCTCCATCGTTACTAAAATTTCTTCGGTCCCATCCTTACTTAAATCCCTGGCTCTTTTCGCCATCTCCTTTCTTTTTTTCTCATCCCGGATGATTTCCCCAAGGATTTCTTCTACCTTTTGGGAATGGGTTTTAAGTTCTTTCTCTTCTAAAACCAAACAACCGCCGCTACCTTCAATAGTTTTTGCATTGATTAACTGGTGGTCCTGAGTCGCGTAGGGATAAGGCACAAGTATTGCTGGAATACCGAGGAACAAAATCTCCGAAAGGGAAGAACCACCGGCTCGACTGATAACCAACTTGGCTTCTGCCAATAACCTTTCAATCTCCATCGTAAAGACAAAAAATTGACAATTATCTGGCGAATCCTGCGCGATCTTTTCTTGGTCTTCACTTCGCACTTGAATCAGAAACTTCTCTCCGGGAAATTTCCTCGCCACTTCCTTAAAATATTGAGAAAGGAACCTTGCCCCTTGACTGCCACCTAAGACCAGGATGGGTTGAACTTGGGGCGCGCTCGGCCTCTTTTCTTTTATCTCTTTCATTGCCTTTATTCCTTTCCGGATTGGGTTGCCAGTAAATTTGACCCGACATTTCACCTTTCCCCCTGGGGCAAACCCAAAGAATACATACTGAGCAAAAGGAGCAAATAACTTTATCATCCTTCCCGGAATTCTATTCTGCTCTAAGAGAAAGAGCGCCCGCCTTAAGATGATACTCGCTAAAATCAAGGGCAATGTTGCATAACTGCCACAGGCCAAGACTTTTGACACCTCTGCTCGGTGGAGGAATATTAAACACCAAACTAACGCCATTAATTGCCCCGGCAGAGAGAAGATACTTCGGGTAAAATAGGGATAACCCAAAAAATCTAAACCACTTTCCTTCACCAGTCTCTCTTCCATACTACCCCTTCTACCAACAATCAACACATTAACCCCTTTCTCCTTTGCCCTTTCTGCTAAGGCAATGCCCGGGATAATGTGTCCACCGGTCCCCCCCACGCCAATACAAAACCGTTTTCTTTTCATTAAAATTCCTTCCTTGTGATGTAAGAAATATTTAGAACCGTCCCCATTGCCCAAAGATTGGAAATTAACGCCGAGCCCCCATAAGAAACCAGCGGCAACGGCTGCCCGGTGCAAGGGATAATATCCATTGCCCCAAAAATATGAACCAAGGCATAAAGAGTCAGGATGATTGAAACTCCGGCGGCAATTAAAAAGAGAAATTTCGAGCAGCGATAGGCGGTTCGGGCAATCAAGAAACCGCGTCTCAGGAGGATAAAAAACAAAATGAGGAGCAAATTACCACCAATAAATCCTAATTCCTCACAAATACCGGAAAATATGAAGTCAGTATGGATCTTAGGTAAAAACCAGAACTTCCCACCACCCTGTCCCAGCCCCCTTCCAAAAACCCGGCCCGAGGCTATCCCAATTTTGGAATATCCCTGGTGGTCTAAATTTCGGAAATTAATATCTCCTATTTTCTTAAAGAATCTAATCTTTTCCGGAAGCCGCTGAAACCAGTCGGTGCGTCGCTTCTCGGCGTGTGGGGTCTTTTTTATGCCCACCGGAATAAAAAGAAGCCCAATAAGGAGGTAGGTCAGGATGTAGCGGGTTTTTAAGGACATCAAGAGAAAAAGGAAGAGACAAGAGAGATAAAAAATTATTGCACTGCCTACCGCCCGCTGCAGAAAGATACAAGCAGTGGACAGAAGCGAAAGAATAAGAAACCAAATTGGCGGTTTATCCTCCTCCCATAGATAAGCCAAAAAGAAGAGATGGGCATATTTGAAAAACTCCTGGGGTTGAAACTTATTAAATGGCGGAGGGAGAAAGGGAATCGTTATGGAACGTTGAATATGACCGGGTGTTCTTTGGGCAATAATGACATTAATTAACAAAAGGACGAAAAAAAGCGCCCATAAGCAAATAATCAAGTTCACCGGTCTTTGTCGCCAATGAAAAAGAACTATCTTATAAAATGAAAGAGGTAGCACCATACTCAAAAATAGAATAAAGATACCACCACTTAGTAAAAACAACTCCCTCTTTAAGAAATAATCACCCGCAAAATAGGTCTGAGAGTAGACCGAGACTACGCCAAAAATCAAGAGAAGAATCACCGTCAGGAAGTAAAGATAATCAATCTTTCTCCTCATCTTAAACTCCCCACAATCCTCTTAAAGGCCTCGCCCCTCGCCATAAAATTCTTAAACATATCAAAACTGGCAAAGCCTGGTGAAAATAGAACAATATCATTCCGCTTAGCAATCTCCGATGCCTTAAGCACCGCCTCCCTTAAAGAATCGGCACAATAAACTTTCTTCCGCTCATCGGGAGAAAATTCTTCATAAAGTCTCTTTCGGACATCACCAATCAAAATTGTGTACTTACACCTTTCCTTTATCGGTTTCACATATTCTTTTAAGGGAAACCCTTTATTCTGCCCACCAGCAATAAGAATCACTGGTTTCTTAAAGCGCCTAAGTGAATTTACCAAGGCGGCCGGATTGGTCGCCATTGAATTATTTATGTAATCAACACCGCTTAAAGAAATGACCTTCTCTAAACGATGGGGAAGCCCCGGGAATTCTTTTATCCCTTCTTTAATCTCTCTTGGCTTCACCCCCAATATTGTTGCCGCAAGACTGGCCGCCAAGGTATTTTCAATATGAAGGTGGTGATTTATCTTTATCTCGGCCAACGAAAGTAATCTTTTACCTTTCTTCCCCTCTTTGGTATAAATAACACCGTTTTGCAAATAAGCCCCAAAAACCTCAGATTTGCAAGAAAAATAAAAGACTCTTGCCCTAATCTTATTTTTTAATACCCGAACCCGGGGGTCGTCATAATTGAGAATCGCTAAATCAGTCTCAGTCTGATTGGAAAAGATATTGGCCTTTGCCGAGATGTATTCCTCCAAATTCCGGTATCGATCTAAATGGTCGGGCGAGATATTAAGGAGAATTGAGAGATTCGGCTTAAAATCCTTTATCTTTTCCAGTTGAAAAGACGAGACCTCAAAGACAAATATCTCTTTCTTTTCATTGAGGGCTCTTGCGGCTGGTTTTCCGGGCGCAATATTCCCTCCCCAGAAGACCTTTTTCCCAGCCTTTCGTAGAATACTACCCAAAAGCGCGGTCGTCGTTGATTTCCCATTCGTGCCGGTAATCGCAACAATTATTGGATGGGGGGCTTGCCTTGAATAAAGGTATTGATAGACGAATTCAATATCCGAAATAATCTCCCCTTGCTTTCTTGCCAACTTTGAAACCTCACTATCCTCAGCAATACCCGGACTAGTAATTATTATGAGGTCTTTGTCCAGAGACGAAATCTCTTCTTGGGAAATAAAAGTAAAGTTTTTTTTCTTAATAAATTCCTTTCCCTTCTCCCAATCTTTATCGTAGCCAAAGACCACCCCCCCCCTTTTTAAGAGAAAATGAACAATTGCCCTCGTTGCCCGGCCCAGACCTAAAATTAGATAGGCTCCCTTCATCTTATCTTTAATGTCGCCAGTCCCAAGATACCGAAGAGAAAGGCGAGGATAAAAAACCGCTGGGTAATCTTTGGTTCAGGCCAACCTTTAAGTTCAAAGTGATGGTGGAGGGGAGTCATAAGAAAGACCCGTTTCCCTTTGGTTATCCGGAAATAAGTAACCTGAATTATCACACTTGCTACCTCAATGATAAATACCCCCCCGATAAAAACAAAGAGAATCTCCTGCTTCGCGGTAATCGCCAGAAAGGCCAGCAATCCACCCAGAGGCAAGCTCCCGGTATCTCCCATAAAAATCTCAGCCGGGTAAGAGTTATACCATAAAAACCCTAAGGTGGCGCCAACCATACTGAGGGCTAAAACCCCCGCCTCCGAGGCATCACTCACATAAAGGATTGATAAATAGTGAGAAATTTTTATATGGCCGGTGATATAGACCAGACCAGCCAAAAAACCAGCGCTAATCCCGCAAAGTCCAATCGCTAAGCCGTCAATCCCATCAGCAAAGTTCACCGCATTGGACATTCCGGTAATAAACAAAACAACAAATAAAATATAAAATATCTCAAGATTTAGGACAATATTCTTAAAGAGCAAGAAATTGGTCTTCGCCTTTACTTCGGGCACCGTCGGAAAGAAATAGAGGACCCCAGCAACCAAGAGGCTTACTAAAATTTGAAAGATAAATTTCGTCCGTTTCCTCAATCCCTGTGGCTTTTTCTTCCGCACCTTTATATAATCGTCAACAAAACCTAATAGCCCCAAAGAAATGAGTAAAAAGATTGCCAGTTGGATATAGCGATTGGTTAAATCAGCGAAGAGGAAAAGCGAGGTAAGAATTGATAGATTGATTAGGATGCCACCCATTGTTGGGATACCGGTTTTATTCTTATGGTGCGGTAAAACATCCTCTCTTACCCTCTGCCCGATACTATGCCTTTTTAAGAAAGAGGCAAAGAGGGAATAGAAGGCAAATACCGCGATAATGGCCAATGCCCCACCAGCAAAGGCCCTTAGGGTAATATACCGAAAAAGGTTAAAACCAGTCCAGTACTTGCGCAAGGGAGAGAGTAATAAGTAAAGCATTTTAATTTTTGAGTTTTGATAATACCTCTTCGCGGTCCGAGAACCTAATCTCTTTATCTTTTATAATTTGATATTCTTCGTGTCCCTTACCAGCAATTAGGACAGTATCGCCTTTCGTGGCGAAAGATAATGCCCGACTTATCGCCGCGCGCCGGTCAATAACCTTCTCATAATTATTCTTTATTATCCCCTTTTCAATATCGGCAATTATCTTCTCCGGGTCTTCATTTCGGGGATTATCTGAGGTAATGATGACATAATCAGCCAGTTCCGTGGCAATCTTTCCCATAAGTGGTCGCTTCTCTTTATCGCGGTCGCCGCCGCAGCCAAAAATAAGGATTATTCTTGAAGAAAGTGGCCTTAATGTCCTAAGGATATTCTCCAGTGCCTTTGGGGTATGGGCATAATCAATAAATACCATAACTCCGGTATCGGTCTCTACCCTTTCTAACCGACCAGGCACCCCTGGAAAGGTCTCTATCCCCCGTAGGATATCTTCTTCGTTCACACCTAAAGATAAACCAATCCCATAGGCACAAAGAATATTGTATAAACCAATCTCACCTAAGAGAGAACTCTTCCCGAAAATCTTTTGCCCTCTCCGACTAATGATAAAACTGCTTCCCCCCAGGCTTGTCTCTAAGAGACCCCCCTTAATCTCCGCTTCACCTTTTATTCCATAAGAAACCTTCTTAGCTTTTGTTTTCTCTTCAATATCCCTTCCCATTGGGTCATCGGAATTATAGACTGCAAAACTATCCCGAGTAAGTGCGGTAAAGAGCCGAAGTTTTGCTTCTTTATAAGCCGCCATTGTCTTGTGGAAATCCAGGTGTTCTAAGGAGAAATTGGTAAAACCCGCCACCTTAAAAAAAAGGTGCTCAACCCTACCCAAGGAAAGGGCATGAGAAGAAACCTCCATAACACAATGTCTTATCCCCTTCTCTCGGAGGGCATAAAGTAGGGCAAAAATTTTATCAATCTCCGGTGTAGTATTCAATGCCTTTTCCTCATTCGTCCCATCAAAGTATTTAATTGTTGACAAAAGCCCGGCATTGCACCCTGCGGTTCGTAAGATATGCTGAGTTAAATAAGCAACGGTCGTCTTACCATTTGTCCCGGTAATGCCCACTATCTCCATCTGCTCATCAAGATTATTATAAAACCTCTTCGTGAGAAGGTTAAGCACCTTCTTGGGTTGCGGGGTAATGAGCCAAGTAACATTAGGAAAACCCTCTCGGTTTGATATTACCTTTGGGTCATCGGTGACAATTACCTTGGCGCCTTGCCGAATTGCCTCGGGGATGAAATCCCGGCCATCAAACCTCGCCCCTTGATAGGCGAAGAAGATATAAGAATCCTTCACCTCCCGTGAGTTACTGGTAATACCTTTAATCAAAACATCTTCATCTCCATAAATGAGAAAATTGTCCTCTTTTTTAATTAAATCAACTAATTTCAAATTTGCCCCTTATTTCATTGTGGTTAAAAATCCGGCATATTTACTCATTGACCATATCCGCTCACCAATTCGTTTAAAGACCACCGCGGCATTTTCGGCGGCGGCCCCTTTTGGCTCATCTAACATCACCGCAATCAAAAATTTCGGCTCCTTAGGGAAAAAACCAACGAAGGTATTTACATTCTTATTCGTATAAACCCCACGATATGGTTTTTGGGCGGTGCCGGTCTTACCATAAGTTACCTCTCCAGTAATCCGTGCGTTCTTTCCTGTTCCCTTTTCACAAACCAATGCTAATATCTCCTTCATCTTTTGCGCGCTCTTTTGGGAGATGGCGCGCCGTCCAACCAACCGCTCGCCCCGCCGAAGAACTTTATCTCCTCGCCTAATTTCCTTTACCAGATAAGGTCGCAATAAATTGCCTTCACAAGCAATGGCTAAATAGGCGCAGGCGAGTTGCATCAGAGTAACCCTTAAACCCTGCCCAAAGGTATTGGTGGCATAGAGAATTACCGGCACCTCTTTATTTTCTTTAATCCTCTCCAAAGCCGGCACATAACCCTTCCTTTCTTCTAACTCAATACCCGTAGGACAACCGATGCCGAAATCCAAAAGAGAAGAATAATAATCCCTTGGGGGTAGTAAAAACGAGAGGTGAGTTACACCGCAATTAGAAGAGTAGGCGATAATATCGGCAAAATCAATAACCCCATATTTTTTATTATGATATTCCCGAATTGTCCATTTCCCAATCTCAACCGCCCCGGAACTCACATCATACTTTTGAGAAAGAAAGTTATTGCAATCTTTTGATTCTAAGCAGGCACAGGCGATAAGCAACTTAAAAACCGAGCCGGGTTCAAATTCCCATAAAAGGGCATAAGGTCTTAATGACCTGGCCTCTTCGCACCATAGAGGATAATCAGCGATGGCTAAGACCTCTCCCGATGAGCAATCAAGGATAACCACTGCCCCCCTTTTTGCCTGAAACTCTTCTACCCCCCTTTTTAACTCCTCATAACTAATCTCCATTATGTCCTTATCTAAGGTGAGATAAACATCACATCCATTTTTGGGCTCTTTCCGAGGGTAAGAAGGATAAGGGGAGATATTACCCCAGGCATCCCTTTGATAGACAATAAAACCATCTTCTCCTTTTAAGTAATTATCATAAACCTTCTCCAAGCCCCATAATCCCTTTTTACTGGTATCCTCGGAGACCCTCCCTAAGATATTGGCAAAATAAGGAAAAGGATAACGGCGAGAAATATCTTCCCGGACACCAAAATAGGGTGTAAGGGTTTCTTTCGCCAAGGCATAAGCCAGATTCACTCCCTTTTCAAATCCTACTACCTTCAGAACCTCTCGTTTCTCATCAGTCAAAAGAGAAAAGATGCTATCCCTTAACTCCGGAAAGTGTTCAAGAATAAATCGGGTTGATTTTTTTAAAGGAGAGCCGCGGAGTTTGCCACGCCCCTTATAAAAAACCCCAACAATCTCCGAGAAGGCAAGGATTGTCCCCTTTCGGTCATAAATTACCCCTCTTTCCGCAAGGAGTTTACTCTTCTTTTTATAGAGTTCCTCGTCAACTATCGTTCGGTAGTCTCGTCCCTGGATAATCTGAAAGTTAAAAAGGAGAAGGGAGGCAAAGAGAAAGCCGGTAGTAAAAAGCAAAAAGATGAAAAGAAGTCTTCTTTTAATTCCGGGATTTGCCATTAAGTGAAACTCGAATCAATGATGACGACGAAGCGGTGCTATCTCTACCCGCCGGCAAAGTGGGATGTAAGTCAAGACTAATGGCTTCTTCTTTTGACTCTGGCGGACGCTGGGCAGAATTCCTTTGGAAAGTATCATTAAGCGCGGTAATAAGCAACGGCTCAAAATTTTTGAACGAGGCAACCTCGGCAATCTCAATCAATAAAAGCCTTCTCTCCTTTTCCAGAAGCATCTTTTGTTCTTTGAGCCGGCGCGGGGATGTATTCCGCCAACTTCTTCCGATAGCCACTGGGAAGTCATTACTACAGATGCGCAGATTAGCAAAGGCTAAAGAGATATAGATAATACAACCGATAAAGAATAAAAAGATAAAAAGATAAATCTTTTTCATATCTCCCTCTTAATCTTCTCAATTGCCCGCAATTTTGCACTCCGGGCCTGAGGGTTTTTTAGTATCTCATCGTTGGTTGGTCTTATCGGCTTAGGGGTGAGAATCATTATTACCTTCTCCTTCTCTTTTCCCCGAAAGATTTCTTTAATAATCCGGTCCTCACCGCTGTGGTAAGAGATAGTCACCATCCTGCCCTTTTCTTTAAGGATTGGCATCACCTTTTCTATTCCCTGTCGGAGATTGACCAGTTCCTGATTAACCGCGATTCTTAATGAGAGAAAAACCCGCTGGCAGGTCTTTATTCTTTTCCCTTTGGGGGCGATGGCAAAAAGAATCTCCCGTAGGTCCCGGGTCGTTTTAATCTGTCGCCGTTTTTCCATTATTACCCGGGCAACCTTCCGATAATGGGGCTCATTGCCATAATCCCTTAAAATCCTTTCTAATTCTCTTAAACTTATCGTCCGGAGTAAATCTAATGCCGTCTGACCTTTCTGGGCGAAGCGCATATCCAGCGGGGCCTCCCGTAAAAACGAGAAGCCCCGATTCTCCAGCGCCTCCAGTTGAAATCTCCCAATTCCGAAATCAAACAAAACACCGGAGATATAATCAAAACCAATCTTTCTTATCATCTCCGGTAATTCAACATAATTCCCTTCCTGAATAATTACATTATCAGCATCTTTGAACCGCTCTCTTGAATAGGCGACCGCATCTGGGTCAATATCAATGCCTAAGAAGGTAAATTGGCGAGAAGAATTCTGAGAAAGATAAGCGAGGTGACCACCCAACCCAACCGTGGCATCAACAATTAGTCCGCCTTCATCCGATTGCGTCTCCGGAATTAAAAAATTAAAGACCTCTTTGACCATTACCGGGGTATGTCGGGGAGTAAAACGGAATTTATCCCGGACGTTCAAACACTGGTTCTCTTCGGCTCCATTAGAAATTACCGAGGAAGTAAAAAAATTAGTAACCATTGATACTTGGAAGGGACTGTTGGAATTTCTAAAGGGGTTTATCGCTGTTCTCATCTCTTCCTTTACTTAACCGCTTTATCCGCTCGGGGAAGATTCTTCTAAGGAACTCTCTTCCTTTTCAAATCTCTTCAGTAATTTTTTTAGCCTTTTTTCCGATTCCTCTTTCTCAAAATTCTCCTTAGAAGTAACTCCAAAACAGTTGCCGAATCCCCTTACCGCTACTTCACTACCTGCGGTTATTTCTGCGTGCCGGCGCAATTCCTCAGGAATAAGAATCCTTCCCTCACCATCAATTCTCGTCTGCCAGGTATTTTCATTGAAATACCACATATCAGGATTTAAGGCTGGGAAATCAGTCCCATATACTGCTAAAAAACGGTCCCAGAACCCCTTCCAATCTGGTTGAGTAAAAAAAAGGATTGTATTTTTTGGACCGGGAAAGAGGGTAATTAGGGTATCGTCTGTTCTTTCTTTGATGGTTTTTCGGAAGGGGCTCGGGACCACGAAACGAAATTTTTCATCAATAGTTGCCCGGTATCGCCCCAAAAACCCATGCCCCGCTCCTCGGGCACTATTATTTACACTATTATTTACGCCACTTTTATCCATTTTCTTCTACTTCATTCCACCTAATCCTAATACAAAGCTTCAAATTTGTCAAGAAAAACTTTTTAATTTACTTAATTTATAAGTTATTGATTTTACATTATTTATTTTAATTTAAATAATTTTTATATTAAATTAAGGATATAACAAGATGATGCCACAAAATTAAGCAAAAATCCAATAAGTGTTGTAAAATGAATGGGTTAAATGCAAAAGTAAGAAGGGGAATTTTTATCCAACCCTATCTTCTTCCCCTTATGAGATAAGGAACTTTTTATTAAACAATCAAAATTAGAGGCTATCGTTTAGTTAGTGATTCTTTTCGGGTTATTTGTTATTGGTAGAGAATAGAACTTTTAATACTATCCCCCATAGGAGTAAGGGAGAGATACAAGGCATCCAGGGAACGATACCCTAAAAGAAAGGAAAATCCGATAAGTCCTGTAAAATCAAAAACTTAAAGGCAAAATGACCTGATAAAAAGGTTTCTCCACAGGAAACTTTATCCATTAGAATCTGGATATTACCTTTACTACGATGAGAATGAAACCAATAATAAGACTTCCAATAGGGCTCTTTATAGGAAAGAGAATAGCATCCCCAATAGCATCCCGAATAGGGCGGAGAATAGAACACCCAATAGGTAAGGGAATAGAACGCTCAATAGGTTAAAG
>CAYRLZ010000077.1:0-5430 GCA_964425275.1 uncultured bacterium
ATAGCGGATCTTCTCATAATAGATTTCGGCAATACCCATAAATTCCTCCTTATTGGGAGATTATAGGATTTTAAGAATCTTTTCAAGTCACGGATCCAAAAGATCTCTCTAGGGTAGATACCATGTCTAGAAACAGTACGAAAATACATATTGACAGAAAAGAAATTTTTTTGTATAATTAGCGTTAATAAGGAGGAACAATGGCTTGCATGAAACGTGGCGCAAAGAAGACGGCGGCGAAAAAGCCGAAAAAGAAGTAAACCCAAAGGAGGGGTATGATAAATACCCCTCCTTAATGCCTAAACTCTTAACCCTCTTTCAAAACTCAAAAGAATGTCAGGAATTTTTTTTCCATTTTTCTCAATCACCATTAAGTATTACTTTGCCACCTACCTCGGCAACCGCCTTTTTACTCTTTTCCCTCAGTCGCTATTATAAGGTTCCCTTAATTTTTATCAGTGGAAGAGATTTAGAAAGCCTGCACGCGGATTTGCTTTCCCTAAATCAGGAATTAGCCGATTTAGGGATTGAGATAATCTATTTTCAGCCCCAGCCCCGAATAATCGCCAGATTTAACAATCGGCCGGCTAATTTTATCCTCCTCCTAAAAGAAGAAGACCTAAATAGAAAGATACCAACCGACTTAGAAAAAGCCCGGGTCTTTTTGAGAAGCGGGGAAAAATTTTCCTATGAGAGGCTACTCGATTATTTAGCCGATGATTATTATCCGACGGATTTTGTGATGGAGGAGGGAGAATTTGCCCGCCGGGGTTCAATCATTGATTTCTTCCCCCCGGATACCGAATATCCCTTACGGGTGGAATTCTTTGGCGACAAGATAGTTTCTCTACGACTTTTTGACCCACTTAACCAACGTTCGGTAAAAGAATTAGTAGAATATGAAATATTTCTTCCTCATTATCTCAAAAAGGAAGGGGAAACGATTCGCTCTCTTCTAAAAGGAGAGATGATTTTTTTATGGAGAAAGGAAGGGAAGGTCTTTTTGCACCATCAAAGGCAAATGGCATTGGCTAAGGCGACCGATTCAAAAGAATTCTTAGAATATCATCTTTCGGTCTTATCACCGGATATCTATCTCGGAAATTTTAAGGTCTTAAAATCGGAGATAGCAAGGGGAGATTTTCAATACTATATTGTCGTTCCCCAATACCTACAGGAGAGGTTAGAAAAAATCTTAGGGGAGGTGGCCTTTTATCAATCAGGGAGTTTAAGCGGCGGTTTTCTCTTGCCCGAAAGTAAAATTTGCCTCTTAACCGAAAAAGAGATTTATGGCGAACCAAAGATTCGTCCCCCAAAAAGAAAGTTTAAGGGACTACCAGTTGATGAACTTCTTGCCCTGAAAAAAGGCGATTATGTTGTCCATTTTGATTATGGCGTCGGTATCTTTGAAGGGGTGAAGCGGTTAACCTTTGATAATACTGAGAAGGATTTTTTAACTATCCGCTATGCCGGTGATGACCGGCTCTATCTGCCGATTGAAAACTTAGGGCTGATTGAGCGGTATATCGGCAGTGAAGAGCGGGCACCAAAAATTGACCGCATCGGACGAAGCGATTGGGCCAAGGCCAAGGAAGAGACAGAAATCGCTGCCAATAAATTTGCCTCGGAACTCCTTGACCTCTATGCCCAAAGGGCAACCGCAGAAGGATTTTCGTTTTCTTCGGATAGTGAATGGCAGATGGAACTGGAGTCTTCATTCCCTTATGAGGAGACACCAGACCAGTTGAAGGCCTTAGAAGAAATAAAGAGGGATATGGAAAGAAAAAGACCGATGGAACGTTTGGTCTGCGGTGATGTTGGCTTTGGGAAGACAGAATTAGCCCTCCGCGCCGCCTTTAAGGCGGTGCAAGATTTTAAGCAGGTCGCCTTTTTAGTCCCGACGACTCTCCTCGCTTTACAACATTACCATAATTTTAAGGAGCGGTTGAAAAACTTCCCGGTGCGGGTTGAGATGTTATCCCGCCTGCTCAAAAAGGAAGAACAAAAGAAGATTAGCCAAGATTTAAAAGAGGGAAAGGTTGATATTGTGATTGGCACCCATCTCCTCCTCTCCGATAAAATTTCGTTTAAGGACCTAGGACTTCTGATTATTGATGAGGAGCAGAAGTTTGGGGTTAGGCAAAAAGAAGAGATTAAGAAGTGGAAGAGAGGTGTTGATGTTTTAAGTTTAACCGCTACCCCAATCCCAAGAACTTTATATCTCAGCCTGACCGGGATAAAGGACATATCAATCATCAATACACCGCCCTTGGGACGAAAGGAGATAATAACCGAGGTCTCAACCTGGGATGAAAAGAAAATCCGCGAGATGATAATGCGCGAGGTTTGTGCCGGCGGTCAGGTATTTTTCATCCACAACCGGATTGAGACAATCTACCGAAAAGAAGAGGAGTTGTCTCGGATTTGTCCAGAGATAAAGATTGCAGTCGCCCATGGCCGGATGAGGGAAGAAAAACTGGCCCGGGTATATTTTGATTTCCTGAATCGAAGGTATGACTTACTCCTGACAACAGCGATTATGGAATCAGGTATTGATATGCCGAATGTGAATATCATCATTATTGATGAGGCACACCGCTTTGGACTGGCCGATTTACACCAACTGCGCGGTCGGGTCGGAAGGGGTGAACGGCAGGCTTATTGCCTCTTTATCCGCCCGGACAAAAGAGAAATAACCGAAGAGGCAAAACAAAGAATTTCCGCTCTGATCACTTACTCTCAGTTAGGCAGTGGATTTAAGTTGGCAATTAAAGATATGGAGATAAGGGGCGTGGGAAATATTTTAGGTCCGGAACAGCACGGTCATATCTCCCGGGTTGGCTTTGCGCTCTACAACCAACTTCTTAAAGATGCGGTCAAGAGATTAAGAGGCGAAAAAATTCTCCCAGAACCAGAACTCTCCTTAAATATCCCGGCTTATATCCCAGAAGACTTCATCCCTGATTCCTATGTCCGGGTCGCAATCTATAAAAGAATCCTCAATGCCGAAACCGAGGAGGAGATAAGAAGATTAAAAGAAGAGATAAGAGACCGTTTTGGCCGTTATCCGGAGATTATGGAGAACCTATTTCTAATTGCCCAGATTAGAATCTATGCCAAAAAGAAAGGGATTGAGCAAGTGGTCTTTCAGAAAGGTGAGATAAAATTAATTAAGGAAGGAAAAGAGGAGAGGTGTTCCGGTGATTTAACTCTCTTACTTGCCCGATTAAAAGAGGGTTAGAGAGAATTATTCCAGAAAATATTCCTTAGACAATGCGGTTCTCTTTAATCTCACCGCTACTGATGATAACTTCGTAGTCAATGGAGCGCACTTCCTTGACTAATTGGTAATTTTATCAATTTTAAGTGTTGCTTAAAGAGATTGACCAGTGCCCAACCGAAGATAGCGTCAATGGGGTTAAATCTTAACGGAGAGTTTCTCGTCTAAGGAGAATTTAATAATTTTCTTCCGCTTAATCTTCTTCTCGGCTAATGCGGTAACGAGCAGCGGTAGAATAATTGTCGCATCGGCATAGACGGTCACCATATCCGCATCTAAGGCAATCTTTCCCCAAGACTGTGCCTCCTGAAAGGTGCAACCGGAAAGCCCGCCCCAGAAAGGAACATCCTGGGTTATCTGAATGGCATATTTATGCCCGGAGACCTTATAACCCAAAAAGGGCGCGGTCACCTCGGTCTGCTGGATGAAGTTCTTGGGAACGCCACCGCCAATATAGATAACGCCGGTCTCTTTCAAACTGGCCAGATAGGCGGTCTCGGCTATATCTTTTAAGATGTCAAATTCAATCTTGACGCCTCTTTTTTGGTAAAGTTCAGTGAGGGCAATACCGATGGAAGAGTCGCCGAGTGCTGGGCAATAGACAGGAATCTTTACTTTGGCGGCCGATTTCAGAATCCCATCCTCTTGATAAGAAAAAAGCCTTTTCCCTAAGAGGTATAAAAACTCTCGGGTGGAATAATTCCTTTTGGGAAATTCTTCGGCCCATTGGGCGATAGTATTATCAGTAGCAATGAACTCGTCTTCGGAGGCGAAGGTATCATAGATGCGGTCAATTCTTGCTTGACGCAACTTAATATCATCAATTTCCGTAGAACCGATATAATGGTATTTACCAATCGTTTCGTGGATATCGTGGAAAAGATTGGCACCCGTAGAAACGAGGCAATCAATGTATCGTTGCTGAATGAGATACATTACAACCTTTCTCATTCCGGCCGGAACCATTGCCCCAGCCAATCCGAAAAATATGAAGGTATCTTCCTTAAGCATCTTCTCCCAGACCTTTAAGGCGAGACTTAAGTTCCGGGCTTGGAAGGAGCATCTCCCCATTGCCGCTAAGAGTTCGGAGACCTTTATATTCTCTTTTATCACCAAAGGTTCGGTTGGATATTTAAGATAATTCTCTTTCATAAATAGTCCGTTATTACCAAAGAGGCCGGGAAATCCCTTTAAAGATTCGGGCGGTTAAGAAGTAAAGACCGCACAAGCAAGAACCGTTGTCCAGAGTCCGCGTTTATCACCAATAGCGGTTTGAGTAATATTCATCGTGCGGAAGATTTTCCCAGAGATTTTCCAGAGTTCCTTTCTTTCGTCGTAACTTGTGTCGGGGTTAAACTCAACGCCCAATGTTGTGGCGAGCATCTGGGCGGCTAAGTCCTCGGCATAATCGCCGGCCTTTGCCTCGGTCTCACCATAGGAGTGGTATTCGGAAAGGTAGCCGTATTGATTTTTGTCTTTAGGTATGGCGCCACCAATCGCCGCGGCAATCAAGCGATGGGGCTCATTGGAGGCATTAACACTCATTACGCAAAAGATTATCTCACCAGGAACAATATATTGCAAACCTCGCTGCCGAGATACAATCTTACAGCCCGGGGGCAAGATTGAAGAGACTTGGACGATATTAAATTGGGCAATCCCGGCATCCCGCAAGGCCGCTTCAAAAGAGGAGAGGCGGTCTTTGTGTTTCCCTACGCCCTTGGTAAAAAAGACCCTCTTCGGAACCATTTTTTGATGGAGCAGAGCGGATTCGAACCGCCGACCTCCTGAGTGCGATTCAGGTGCTCTCCCAACTGAGCTACTGCCCCAAGATAATCAAAACTCCTGCACCAATAACAAGGAGTTAGCGAAATAAAAATACTGAAGGTGCTAAGATACGGAAAATTTCCTTCTCTTTTCTCTTTGATTTTATCACCACACTTTCTTTTTTTAAAAGCAACCATTTTTCTAATTTTAGTCAAATTTTTCTTCCTGTCAATAGAAAAATATCGTACTGTTTCTAGACATGGTATCTACCCTAGAGAGATCTTTTGGATCCGTGACTTGAAAAGATTCTTAAAATCCTATAATCTCCCAATAAGGAGGAATTTATGGGTATTGCCGAAATCTATTATGAGAAGATCCGCTAT
>CAYRLZ010000078.1:0-9779 GCA_964425275.1 uncultured bacterium
GGGCTTTATGATATGAAGATGCTAAAACAGTTGCCGTTTGCCGAATACCGAAGATTTGCTCTTGAATTATTCCAGTGCAAAGACGAACCCCATTCCATTGCCGGCATTGATTTGGACGGCTATTTAGGACAAGACGATGTCCTGGTCTTTAAGTGGAAGAAGAATAAAAACGAAGAAGAGTTTGTAATGGACCGGGGTTTTATTGATAACCTCCATTCCATATTAGGCAAGAGAATTGGCAAAAGGTTCTTTATCATTGCACCGGCAGCAAGTGTCTTATTTTTAGAAGACTATATTGAAAAGGATGGTATCCGGTATTATATTTTGAGAATCCCTTATTCCATAATTGATGAACTTTACAAGAAGAATTTTAAACTCCTTAAACAACCGCTCTCATCGGATATTTCAGAGGTCAATAAAGTTATGGAGCAAGTTGGATTTGACTTCATTTATCCACCGGATGTTGAATGTAAATATTACATTGAGAAAAAGAAGAAGGGGCTTCCTTTTGAAGAGGCGGTAATCAAAATCAAAAAATTTCAAAGCAATGTTATTTCTAAAAGACCGATTCCGGAAGAAGAACTTGGCTTTAAGGCTCTATCAATGGTAATGATTGATTATGATTTCAACGGCGATTATTTTGATATTGACGACAAATGGTTCGCCTCCGATTTAGCGAAGAACAACTATGAGATTCGCTTCCCCGCCGAAAAACTCACCGAGAGAATGATGATAATCTATATGGATGTTTGGGGAAATGAGAGAAAAGAGGTAAAGACTTTATTGGATTTTAAAAAGTAGGAGGATTTATGGGAGAAATAAAATCTGGAAAAGAATTATGTGATGCTTTCTTTGAAAGTTTGTTAAAAAGAGAAGATATTGACAAGCAGGTTGCTAAACTCCTTAGAGAACTATATATTAAAAAGAGTTTTACAAAAGAAAAAATACTTAATGGTTTGCAGTCTATAAGGCAAGAGTGGGAAAATGAATAACAAAGTTAAATTAAAGGAACTAAGAGTTAAAGGCTTTCGCGGAGCTAAAAAAGAAATCTGGTTAGATTTTGAAAGCGATGACAAAAGCCTTGTTTTGTTTGGTAACAACGGGGACGGAAAGAGCACTTTTAGCGATGCTATAGAATGGTTTTACACAGATAGAATTGATTATCTGCAGAGGGAAGGGTGTGGAAGAGACGATTATTTTAATAAATACATGCCGCCAGAAGATGATGCAGAGGTCGAAATTCTTACAAATAATAATATCCTAAACTCTAAAAAAATATTAAAACGAAAGGGCGGGCACTATTTTCCCAACACGAGCAATGATTTCAAGGACTATATAAGCAATAGTCTTAGAGAATCTTTTGTATTGCGCCACCATACGATGAGAGAATTTATTGATAAGACCAAGAAAGAGAAACTTGAGACAATTGAAGAGATAATTGGTTTTGGTATTGTAAGAGAGATTAGAGACACTTTACTTAAGACATTAAATTCATTAGAAGATGATAGTAAATTAAGCAGACTTTACGTGCAACGTGAAGAGAGAAAAAAGGATTTAGTAAACGCAATGGGAAAAAGTGACTTTGGAGAAACTGATGTTTTAAATCATGCAAATCAAATAGCAAAACAGTGTGATAAAAACCTTTCTATTTCAACCCTTTCTGATTTAAAATCGGTTTCAGAGACTTTGGACAGGAAAGTTAAGGCAAGTAGTAAGGGAAGAGAATTAGCAAAATTAGAGAACTTTAATAAAGAAATTTCGAAATTAGGGAAAATAAAAGATATTTTAGAAGAAATCAAAACCATTCTTACATCCCATAATAATTTATCTAATCAGCAGGAAACGATAAAAGCCTCCGCTATTGAAAAACTTTACAAAGCGGCAATTGAAGCAATTGAAAATAAATGGGTGAAACCAGGAGAATGCCCCGTATGTAAAGAACCTAAGGACTTAGATTTGCTACTGAAATCTCTCAAGGAGGAAATTGAAGAGATTGAAAAGGTTCTAAAGGAGAGAAAAAAAATCATTCAAGATGCTAATCTTGTGGGCAATAAGTTATCGCCGCTTCTAAACATTATAAATAATTTATTACAGGACGAAATCACTAAGGGATTTGAAATAATTACAATTATATCTATCTTTTTGTCACAGTCGCAAGAAACTTTGAATCAAATTAAAGAATCGCCGCAGGCTGTAATGGAACCTCAAATTTTTTATGGTTTGGAAAATTTAGATGAAAATCTAAAAGAAATTCAGGCAAAAATAGGCCAAAGAAAAAAAGAGTTGAGTGAAAGCGATGAAGAAAAGAAATTTTATGAAAATGTCCACAAGTTGAAAAAATTATATGAGGATTATAGCCAATATAAAAAAATTGACAAGCTAATTGGAGCCTACAACAACCAAATTATTTCTTTGCGAAAAATTTATCAAGATTTTGAACGTATGGAAAAAGAAAGTATCCAAAAAGTTCTAAAAACTTTATCGGCTGACGTAAACGACTTTTTTAAATTTTTGCATCCAGATGATAATTTTGATGAAGTAGAGTTAATTCCGACGGAAGAGCGTGGAATAGAATTTAAATTAAAATATCACGGTGAAGAAATTATACCTCCAATGAAAATATTAAGTGAGGCTCATTTGAATAGTCTCGGTATTTGTCTATTCTTAGCCTCTGCGAAATATTTTAACGCAGTGAACGGATTTCTTGTTTTAGATGACGTAGTAACAAGTTTTGACACGGGTCATCGTAGGCCGTTAGCAAGGTTGTTGAATGAAAAATTTGCTGATACACAATTTCTACTCTTTACTCACGATGAACTATGGTTTGAAATGCTTAAGAAAGATTTATCTCATGGTAAATGGGTTTTTAAAGAACTTATAAAATGGACAAAAGACAATGGTGTCGATCTTAAAGATTCCCCATCAACCTTAAAAGAAAGAATAGAACATCTATTGAAGGAGAACGACATAAATGGTGCTGCGAATAAATGCAGAACTTTAATTGAAGAAATCCTCAAGGAAAAATGCGAAAATTTAGGGGTCAAGGGGTTAGAATTCAGAAGAGGTATCAAAAATGACCAACGAGAAGCGAGTGAGTTAATAGATGCTTTAACCTCTTACCTAAAAGAGAATAAAAGTTTAAGGGATAAAAAAGCTAAAAAATCATTTAATCATTTACGAGCAAGTCAATTAATAACCAATATAGGTTCTCATCACAGAACTCTCACGTCGACTTCTCTTTCAAGGGGAGATATAGAGACTGCATTACGGGATATAGATGAATTTGAAAAGTTATTTATTTGTACCAACTGCGATACCGAGCCAAACATAAGATATTCACCAAGGAACAGCAAGTTAAAGCAATGTGAGTGTGGTAAACTTCGGATTTAAATAAATAGAAATGTCCGAAAGCTTTACAATAAAAAACTTTGTATTAGGCAAAATAAATTGATAATATTTTATGACCTTTAAGACGAGAGAGAAAGAAAATGAAAGAATCGAAGGTTAAAAATCTCACCGGTCCGGAATCCGAAACTTTGGGATTTAAGTCATCGCTTTCGCAAGTTGAAGAAGTCGGAACCGGAACAAATCGGATTATAAATTGGTGTAAAGAATGGGAGTTGCCCGAGCCGGAATTTGGGATAAGTGGTTCAAGTTTGTTTGCGAGGTTTAGAAAGGATATTCTTACCGAAGAATATTTAAGAGAAATCGGGTTAAACGAAAGGCAGATTAAGGCAGTTTTTTATGTGAAGGAGAAAGGCAAAATTACAAATAAAGAATATCGGAAGATGTGTAATACTTCAGAAAGAACTGCCACACGAGATTTAACCGATTTGGTTGTTCGAGACATACTTGAGCAAATAGGCATTACCGGAAAAGGAACGAGTTATACCTTGAAGACGCCTCAAAGACGCCAAAGGACAGCAAGGACTAATAGTGGACTAATATGAGACCCTAAAAATTTATGCCTGAAATCTCAACGATAAAAGCCAGCGATTTGGTCTTGAAGGTCTCGGAAAGTATTGACCCGGAAATCTTTGATATTGGGAAATATGAGGGTTTTTTAGATGCCTTATGCGGAACGAGGGAGTTCCAGAAAGAAGCGATAAGAAATGTCTTAAGGTATCTCTTAGGAAGAAGATATAAAAATCTTCAGGATTTGGCTAAGGAGAATTACGAAAATAACCCAAACCTAAGAGAACTTTACCCGAGTTTTAGCGATTTTCAAAGACACCTGCAACTTCCTAATAAACTTTCCTGCACGATTGATTTAGCAACCGCAACTGGTAAAAGTTATGTTCTTTACGGAATAGCAAGAATTATGCTGGCAGAAGGAGTTGTCGATAGAGTCTTGGTTTTGGTCCCTTCGGTCACAATTGAAAAAGGGTTAACCGAGAAGTTTAAGACCTTGTCCGGTGATTCGGAATTATTAAGGCTAATACCAGAAGATGCGAAGATTAGAAATCCAAGAATCATTAATGCGACAAAAAGGATTGAAGTCGGCGATATTTGCATTGAAAATATTCATTCGGTTTATGAGTATGTGAAATCATCGGTAAGAGATAGTCTGGTCGGTAAGGGCAAAAGGACTTTGATTTTGAATGACGAAGCCCACCATATTTTTAATCCACCGGGACGAGACTTTGCCATAAAGAGATGGAAGGAGTTTCTTTTAAACCCAGAATACAATTTTCATTATATCGTCGGCGCTACCGGCACCGCTTATATAGAGAACGAGTATTTTACCGATGTTGTGTTTAGATATTCGTTAAGAGAAGCGATTGAAGATAAGATGGCAAAGACTATCAGCTATGTGGCCGAAGATAGTCCGGGTGGCGAATCCGAGAAATTTCAAAAGGTTTACGACAATCACCGGGAAAATAAAGAAAAATATCGGAAGATAAAACCTTTGACCATAATCATTACTAAAGATATTAACCATTGCAAAAAGTTGACCGAAAAGTGGCTTGAATTCATCGCCGAGAAAGAACGAATCAGTAAGTCCGAAGCGGAAAAGAAGATTTTAATCGTCACTTCTGCTCCCGACCATAAGAAAAATGTCGCAAGATTAGATAAAGTTGATAGTAGAGAAGACCCAATTGAATGGATAACCTCGGTGAGTATGTTAACCGAAGGTTGGGATGTGAAAAATGTCTTTCAGATTGTGCCCCACGAAGAAAGGGCATTTAATTCAAAACTTTTAATCGCCCAGGTCTTAGGTAGAGGATTACGAATACCCGAAGAATATAAAGGGGAACAACCAGTCGTTACCGTATTCAACCACGACAATTGGGCAAAAAATATTAAAAATTTGGTGGATGAGGTGATGGAGACCGAAAAGGAAATTCGTTCTTATCCGATTGAAAAAGAAAAGGACTACAACTTTGTTATCTACCAAATGGAATATGAGAGAGAAGGACGGCCGTTTGTGAGCGAAAAGGAAGGACCTTATCGTCTGTTAGAGAAGGATTATATCGCATTTTCCCAGCAATTAGAAAGCGCAGATAAGATTACGGTTTATGAGACGATTTTAACTGGTAAGAGGGAAGAGAAAAAGACCAAGATTGAATATAAAATGTTCCCAATAGCAACAGTGGCACACGATTTGGAAAAGAGGTTAAAGGCATTTGATGCCGAAGAAGGGACGAATTATGCGAAGGAATTTAATAAAAAAAGAATTATTGAGATTATAAAGAACTCTTTATTTAAGATTGGTTATGATAAAGATTTAATTAGTGAGGAAAATTATAATAAATTATTAAGTGCATTTGGCGTTGTGAAGCGGAAGAAGACAAAGACCTTACGCTATTTAGTAAGAGAAAAGAATCTGATTGAGTTAAATACAAAAGATTTGAAGACCACCACAATCGGCTGGAGTAGTTTGCGAAGAGGGTATAGCGTATTTTATGACAAGGAGGCATTACAATTGAGCGGAAAAGAAGAGAGGGCAGTATTAGAGGAATTGCGCAAAGACGAAACCTTACCCAAATCAGCGAATAAGTTTGTGTCAAATAAATACCGATTTAAGACCCCATTAAACCTCGTATTTACCGTTTCTGAACCGGAAAGAAGGTTTGTTGAGCGACTAATGGCAAATGCTAATCTGATTGACGCCTGGATAAAATCAAGAGACACCGGATTTTATAGTATAGAATACTCCTGGCAGAAAGGAACCCAAACCCGACAGGATAGATTCAATCCTGATTTCTTCATTAAGAAAGGTAATAATATCATTGTGATTGAAATAAAGGACGACTCGTTAATCAATAAGATAAAAGAAGGTGGCGAGATATCAGTAAAGACCAAATCCCAATATAAGTCTGCTCTGGAGCATTTTATGGCAATCAATTACAATCAGAAAGAATATCTTTATCATTTCTCTTTCTTAACCCCGATTGATTTTGATAATTTCTTTGAGGTATTAAAGAAGGATAGATTTAAGGGATTTAAATCTAAATTGGATGCCGAGTTGGGCAGTTGACTTTTGAGAGTTCTGTCTCTATAATTGGCAATGCGGATTATATTCGGTGTCCCTTCTTTTCTATTTTTGATAGGTCATCTCTTGGCGGAGCCGACAATAATTAAGATTACCGCCAAGACCGAATTCGTTGATTCTCTTCTCCCGGTAAGGCTTTCCGGTATTATGCCCGGAGAACCGTATAAAGAAGAGACAATTCGGGAGGCGATAAGACGCATCTATCAATCGGGTCGGTTCTCGGATATCGTCTGTGAGACGACGATGACCAAAGAAGGAGTTATTGTCCGCTTTCAGACAAAAGATAATCCTTATCTCAACGAGGTAAATTTCTCCGGTAACCGTAAGATTAAAACCAAAGAACTCAAAGATAAATTAGCCGCAAAAACCGGCGAAATTCTTTCCCCCAGTAAGATTTTTGAATGGGAACAGAAAATCTCTCTCCTCTATAAAGAGAAGGGCTTCCTCTTAACCAAGGTGAAGACCTTGAAGTCAGAACCGGATTCCCTGCATCGGATAAATCTCTACTTCCAAATTGATGAGGGAAAGAAAGTAAGAATCAAGGGGATAATCTTTTCCGGTAATCATAACCTCCCAGAAAAAAGTTTAAAGAGGGTGATGAAAAATAAAGAGAGGAGATGGTATCGTAAGGGCTGGTTTTTGGAAGACGAGTTTAAGGCGGATTTAGAAAGGGTCACCAACTTCTATAAGGAGAAAGGATTTCTCAGTGCTCAGGTCGTTGACTATCGGTTCACCGAAGAGGATGGATTTATAAAGTTATATATTGATTTGGAGGAAGGGAAGAAATTCTTCTTTGGTGATATTGAGATTAAGGGCGAGAGTTTATTTAAGGAGGAAGACCTGAGTAAAAAAACCAAAATGAAAAAAGGTGATGTCTATAATTATAAAAAGATAAATAATGCCCTGCAAGAGTTCTATTCTCTTTATTCGGAGGAAGGCTATATCTATGCCGGAATCTTGCCGATTGAAGAGATAAAGGGGGATACGGTCAACCTCACCTTCAAGATTGAGGAAGGGATTCCGGCTACAATCCGGTTAGTAAAGATTGAAGGAAATAATCGGACCGAGGATAAGGTGATAAGGCGCGAGATAGTGACAATGCCCGGAACTCTTTTCAAACGCAGTGAGGTGATGCGCAGTCAACGCAATGTCTTCAATTTGGGTTTCTTTGAGGATGTCCAGCTTGACTACCATAAGGTTGCGGATACGGTGGGGACAATTGATTTAATCTACCGGGTGAAAGAGAAGCCAACATTTGGCACTCTGGGCGCCGGTATCTCTTATTCCCAGCAAGAGAAGTTGACCGGTTATATTGAAGTCTCTCAGCCAAACTTTTTAGGAAAGGGACAGAAGGTCTCGTTGAAGTTGGAAAAAGGTGGAAGAAAGACCAATGTCGGGTTAGGTTTTAATGAGCCTTATCTTTTGGATAAGCCCCTCTCTACGGGCATCAACCTTGCCTATTTAACTCAACCTTATGATTATTATGATAAGCAAGATAAGAGCATTGGATTAAGTCTCTCTTATCCCTTAATTCTTGATTATACTCGTGGTTATTTTTCCTTAGGATTAGGGACGACCTTAATCCCACCCCGTTCTATCTCTCCGAAATACCAGCCAAGCGGTCCTTGGACGATATATTCCGATACGATAACCAAGGGTTTTATCCAGCCGACATTCTCTTTAATCCGGGATTCCCGGGATTATATCTTTAACCCGACGGCCGGTGCTTATTATGACTACTCATTTGGGCTATCCGCCGGGCGGATCCGTTTTCTCCGTTCCATCTTTGAAGAGCGGGTATATTTTCCGCTCTTCTGGAAATTCTCTTTAATGTTTCGCTCTCGTTGGGGATGGATTGGTGCGCTGAAAAAGAATGATACAATTCCGCTTTATGAAAAGTTCTATCCCGGAGGAATTGGTGACAATGGTATCCGGGGTTATCCCGACCGTTCCTTAGGACCGGCTTCGGATGGCTACCAAATCGGCGGCAAGGCGCTGACGATATTTAATCTGGAATATAAACTGAAACTGGCACAATATTTATCATTCATATCGTTCTTTGACTGTGGTAATGCCTACGATTCTTTCACCGAGATTAATTTATCTAACCTAAAGCGGGGAATTGGTGTCGGGATGAGATTAGAAATCCCGATGTTGGGTCTGGTTGGTGTTGACTTTGGCTACGGGCTTGATGCTCAACCAAGAAAATGGGAGATTCACTTCCAGATGGGAAAGGTATTCTAAGATGTTCTTAGTAATCTTAATTTGGTTGCTGACCATTGCCTTTGTAAGTTATAGCGCCGGCTGGTATATAAGAGTTTATGGCCGAAGTGATTTGGCGATTGCCTTTTACATCATCTATCTGGCGATGGCCCAAATCCTGGCAACCAAGATTGTCTCCTTTAATTTCGGCGCCTTTCAAATTGCCGCACCAGCTGCGGTCTTAATCTTTCCTTTCACCTTTCAGATAATTGATATCGTCAATGAGGCATTTGGTCGCCCAGTGGTCCAGCGAATGATAGTCCTGGCGCTCCTAACCCAGGTTTTTATGAACCTCTTTCTCTTAATTGGTTTAAACCTACCGCCGGCCTCTTTCTGGGAACTGGATAGCGCCTGGCGTTCAATCTTTGGGCTTGTGCCGCGGATAACCGTTGCCAGTTGGATTGCCTTCTTTCTAAGCCAGAATTTTGATGCCTTTATCTTTGACCTTCTGCGTCGGGTGACCAAAGGTCGGCTTCTCGGGTTAAGAAATATCACGAGCGATGTCTTGGGTCTAATTCTTGATAGTTTTATCTTTATCACCCTGGCCTTTTACGGCTTAAAACCGGTTATTCCCTTGATTATTGGACAGGTAATAATAAAGAGTATCATCGGTGGTATTGACTTTCCTTTCATCTATCTCTCCCGTTGGGCAATGGGGAAGAGACGATGAAAGATGGTTGCCAAAAAGTAGCGACTACCCGTCTCTTGCTTTTATACTTTTTTATTTTATAATATATATTTGACAAATAAAAAGGAGTCAGATATGAGAAACCTTCTAATCATAACCTTAGGAATTTTTATTATCACCTTGGCATCGGAGGAATACCTCCTGCAACTACCCTTCTCCCAAATAAATCGGATAAAGGAATCGCCAGTTGTGCCGGTTGCCTTCTTTGAGAATTCAGTAATCGGGCGGATCGGAAAAGAGCAATTAAATTCCCTTAATTTTCCTTATCGGATAATCGCCTCCCTGCCGGTAAAGGAAGGCGAACTCTTCTATATCGTCTATCACTCTCCTTAT
>CAYRLZ010000079.1:0-10200 GCA_964425275.1 uncultured bacterium
GGGTTCGGATAGACTCTTAAATGGGAGCGACGTTTTGGCGATTTCTTCTCTTTAATTCCAATTAAATCTCGGATGATTGTGACCGATGACCCGGCGGTATTACTGACATAGACGCGATTGGGTGCTTGCGCCCAGGTGAAATTTTGTGGTTGCTCGCCACAGGTTAAGGTCTGAATTATTGAATCGTTGGCACAGTTAATTATTGTCACTGTGGCACTACCACTATTGGCACAATAAATCTTATTATTCATCCGGTTCCAGAAAAGTCCGCTCGGATTATTCCCCACACTTCGTTCCCGGATTACTTGATTATTTACCCCACTAATCACCGAGACCTTATTTGCCGAAAAAGAGGCACAATAGATTTTGTTATCAATTGAATCATAGGCAAAGGCCACTGGTCCATTGGCGACCCGCAGGGTAGTAATCACGGAATTATCCGCACAATTGACAATCGTCACATTATTGGTCACCCGATTGGCAACATAAATTTTGTTATTGCGCGGATTAAAACCCAAGGCAACCGGTGCCTGACCAGTTGGGATTGTCTTTAAGATGGTATCCCGTAGTCCATCAATAACCGTGAGGTTGTCGCTATTCCGATTGGCGCAGTAGAGCCGATTATTTATTGGATTCCAGACGACCGCCGAAGGATTTAAGCCCACCTTTAATCTCTTAATTACCCGGTTAGTTTCACCATCAATTACGGAAATACTCCCGCTGTCGGTATTAAGGCAGTAAACCTTATTAAGGGGAAGGTTTACCGCAATCGCGATTGGACCTTTTTCTACGGGAACGGTCGCCACTACCCCCTGTATCCCACAATCAATGACACTCACATCCTGACTTCCATAATTGGCACAATAGAGCAGGTTTTTGGTTGGGTTAAGCACCAAGGCCTGGGGCGATTTACCGACCCGGATTGTCGTGACGACTTGATTGGTTGCCGCATTAATCACAATTACATTATCCGATGCTGAATTGGCAATATAGCAATAATTATTTTGGGGATTCCAAACCCCAGCCCCCGGACTACACCCGAGGATAATCGTGTGGAGATTGGTTAGGCCACTGATTACCGATATCTCATGACTTGTCCGATTTAAACAATAGACCATCCCCTGGTTGGGATGGCTAATGATTGAATAGGGCTCCTCTCCAACCGGGATATTGGCGATTAGATTATTATTGACACCGTCAATTGCCGAAACTGTGCCCGAACCAGCATTACCGCAATAGACCTTGTTGCCCCCCGGATTCCAGACCAGAGAAGAAGGATTGAGTCCGGTGCTAATGGTATTTATAATTAAATCATTAGCCCCATTGATTATTGTAACCGTCCCCGCCCAGCGGTTGGCACAATAGACCTTATTATTGGTCTCGTTCCAGGTCAAGGCAATCGGATAACTACCGGTGCTAATCACGGTGATTACCGAATCAGTCTCACCCGATATGACATGCAGGTTTTGTTGATTGGAATTGGCACAATAGATTTTTTTGTTAGTATTATTCCAGGTAAGAGCCACCGGTCCACCACCAACCCTAATCTCCCGCACTACCAGATTGGAGGCACCGTCAATCACCGAAAGGGTGTTAGAATAGCGGTTAGCACAATAGACCCGATTGCCGTGGGGATTATAGAGAAGGGCGACGGGCGAATTACCAACACCGACGGTTGTAATCAAACGATTATTGCCGGCATCAATGATTGTCACACTATTGCCCCCTTTATTGGCGCAATAGACCTTATTATTCACCGGATTTAAGACCAGGGCGCAAGGCTCACTACCCACCGGCAGGGTGGTATCAATCCGATTGGATGAACCATCAATCACAAACAAGACATTCCTCCCGCTACTCGTTCCATAGATTTTATTATTTAGATGATTATAGAGTAAAGCGGTAATACTACCGCCAATCGGGATTCTGGCTATCTTCTGGTTATTTCCGGCATCAATCACTGTCACCCACCCCCCGATTTCGCCCCCGACATATATCCTATTATCCGTTGGATTATAAGTAAAGGAAAGGGGAAAAAGGAGACCGGAAAGGCTATCGGGAAGAGTAACCGTTCCTTCTACCGCCTGGCTCTGCAATAAGGTGAAAAAGAAAACGGGTAGAATAAAATATACCTTCCTTTTCATAAAATCCTCCATTTATAATTATAACCGAAAATTATAAAAATTGCAACCGCTCATTTTTATTATTTCACAATGAGCAGTTTTCTCTCTTCCCGCCGCAGTTGACCCTTACCTTCCATCCCCTCTATTGAAAGGCATAAGAGATAAACGCCGGTTGGCAATTTATCAATCCAAAAGAGACCACCGGAAAAACTCTTCTCGGCGGAATAGACCAGTGTGCCTGTGATATTATAGACTTCCAATTTCACCTTACTTGAAGCATCTCCTTGGTCTTGGAAAGCATAACTGATAAAAATTGGTTGACGGCTCGGATTAGATAAAAAGAAGGGGCTTTTGTGTTTTATCACCCCTTCCCCGAGGCCGCTTGGGGCAAAGACAAAAAAACTGTCACTAATCAGATTATTCTCCGGATGCCGGTCTCCGCTCAGTTCGGTCGAAAGTTGCATCCGATACCAACCCTCACTAAGCGCTGTATCCGAGAAGGTAATCTCGGCTAAACTCTCCGGGGCAATGGTTAAATTAGAAACCTTCTTATAGATTGTGTCAATCTGCCAAAATACTAAACCAACCAAGGGGGTGACTGTGGTATTGCCATAATTCCGAACCTTTGCCCGAGGAACAAAGATTGAATCTTTCCTGATACTATCCTTAGGTGAGATAATCTCAATTGCCGCAACATCTAAGACCCGGACAAATACTGAATCTACCCGCTGGTCATTTCCCGGAACCATATCCCGGAAAAGTTCCGTTGAGCAGAGCACTGTTTGAATCCCTCTTGTTTGAAGACAGATTGAGGGAAAGGTAATATACCTTTCTTGCCCAGGCGGGTGATTAACAATGCTCTCCCTTTGGTCATAGAAACCGCCAATCTGGAAGCGAACCGAATAACTTTCTACTTGGGTTCCGTAGTTATAAACCGAACAACTCGGAACGACGATTGCCCCAGAGTCAAAAACGCCTCTCGGTTCAATTTTCCCAACACCGACATCCGAAAGCCGAAGGGCGCCTTCAATATGAACATTACCCGGTTGACTGGAAACACCGGAGGTATAGTATAATTTACTGGCCAATTGGGAGTCAGGAGAAGAATTTGCGACTGAATTGGCGCCGAGAGAAAACGGCATAGAACTCATCACGCTCCAGAGACCAGTTCTTGAGTCAAAGACTGTAACCCAATTTCCTTTCTTCCAGGTTTGGGCCCCACCGTAGGCATAGACCCTTCGGTCAAAGGTAGCCAATCCTAATCCGTGCCGACCAACCGGCATCGGTGGTAGCGACTCCCAGGTAGAGGTATTTGGGTCATAACGGTGAAAGTTTTTTCCCGCCGGCCAACTTCCGGCATAATAAAGTTTCCCATCCAGTTCAACCATTTGACCATAAGAGACTCCCTGCGGATGGTCCTCTTCTCTATACCAGGAATTAGTGCCGATATTATAGCGGAAGAGTTTGCTTTGCACCGATGTTGAGCTGACGATATAAATATCATCACCTAAGGCTACCCCAGCGGTCCCGGCCACAGTGTCCGGAAGCGACCTCCTTTGTGTCCAGGTATTAGACGAGATATCATACTCCTGATTATTACTCATTGGATTATGACCGTCATATCCACCAATCACATAAATCCGATGTCGCCCCGGATGATAGACCGCACAGTGATTAGCCGCTGGAAAGGGTATGGGTGCCAATTCTGTCCAGGAATCGCTCATTGGGTCATAACGATAAAAGTTGCTTTGCGGTCCGTTATGTCCCGAGATACCATTCCAGCCTCCCACTAGATAATAATAGCGCCCATCCGTGCAACCGGCTCCCCGATAGATTCCGGACGGATGGATAAGACCGGCCTTTTGTCGCCAGATTGTGGTATCACTAACCGTTAAAGCACAGATTATCTTATCATTATTTCGGTCCGAATCCCGGTTGAGTTCTGTGGAACAACTCACAAGCCAACTTCCTCGCCAACGGGCATTAAAGGGCGGAAATACCACATACTGGTAAGTGCCGGAGGGATGATTAAAAACCCAGGATATCCTTTCATAGTCCCCGACCTTCATCCGAACCGAATAACTCTCCGGATAGATTCCGTAGTTGTAGATTGAACAGGCTGGTGTCAGGGTAGTATCCGGACGAATCTCTCCTTTTGGTAAAAGAATACAGTGAACACCAACATCTGACCCGGCTTCATTAAACCTTTGGCAAAATTCTTGCTCGTAGGCAAGCGCTACCCTGTTTTCTGGGGGACCATAAATTATCAGGGTATTTTCATCCGATAATGAGCTTCCCGCCGCTGACCAATTCATTGAACCGGTGATTACTTGCCTCTTATCCAGAACGATGAACTTATGATGGAGTTTACCACCCGGGGGAGAAAGCGGCACCTTATCTTTGAATACTGGTAAAAATGAATCCCGAAAATATTGGGGCAATTCATCCCTCAAATCAAGATAACTTGACCACCACTGACGGGCCTCCGAGGCACAGAAGACCCCTCCCACCCAGACACCCTCCGAATACTTTCTTCTCAGCAAATCCGCCAATGATTTTGATTTCGGATAGGTATGGGAAAAGGCGAATATACAAAAACCGATTCGGAACGACGCCCGCTCAATTTCTCTCTGGATTGAATCTAAGGCGCTATCCTGTGGTGAAAATAAGACGCAAATCTCATACTCGCCAAGGCTTGTTCTCCGGTAAGGCAGGCAATTTTTCTTTCTTCGGTGGAAGCGGGCCGAATCGCGATTGGGCAAATCCCCAGAAGAGCCCCACATCTGTTGGAATTCTAAGGTATAGATCTCGGCCAGACTCTCTGACTGGATTTCCATCACATTGTCGGCGTGGATATTTTGACTGGCGTTATAACTGCCGGTCCAGACCCAAGCCGGGGTGAGAGGTGAATGGTCCCGATAATCAAAAATGGCAAACTTATTATGCATCGTATAAGAATAACCAACTAAACCACTATCACTGAATACCGGAATTCCAACCTGCCGAAGTCGGGAAGTATAGCGGAGATTTTCGTCGTCGGTAATCACCCGAACCTTAATGTGGCGATTGACAAATGCCTCTCTTAAAGCGTTAATCACCCGACTCCCGGGTGAGGTGAGGGTATCAGGATAAATCGTATCGTGAATCTCATAGAAACAGAAATCAATTGAATACCGGGACTGTTCAATACGGTTTATCAGTTTTTTATCCAAGCTATCCTGAACAAAATAATAATTCAGTTGGTTAATTATTAAAAGCAAAATCATCTGAGAGTTTAATAATCAATCCCCGGTCGGTTTACCACCCCCTTCCGTAAAGGATGTTTTATCTCTTTTATCTCCGAAACCAAATCGGCAATTGCCATCAACTCATCCGGAGCATATCGCCCAGTAATCACAATCTCCATATCCTTTGGTGCCCTTTGCAAAATCGGCAAGACATTGGTTAGAGATAAAAGTCCATAATCAATCGCCACATTCAACTCATCAAGGATAAGCATATCTACCGAACCTTCTTTTATCTTATCTTCGGCAAATTTTAACCCAGCCCTTGCCAACCTTATATCCGCTTCTTCTGGCTTTCCCTTCTTAACGAAAGTCGGGCGACCAAATTGCCTAACCTCAATATTCGGTAGATTTTTTAACACCCTTATCTCCCCATATTCCTCCCCTTTCATAAATTGGATGATGAGAACCTTAAACCCCTGCCCCAAGGCCCTTATCGCCTGTCCGATAGCGGCGGTTGTCTTCCCTTTGCCATTTCCGGTATAGACCTGAATCATCTCTTTTTCAGTAGACCTTCTTCTGTATTTGCATTCTGCGTTCTGAACTTCTCATTATACCCATAACTTTAACCCAAGTCAATATTGCCGCGCCACACACCACAGCCGCCTGATGCGTAAAACGAAATATCGGAAAAAACCTGATTTTCAATTTTCCCAATAACCCGGAAAACACCTTGCCTTAATTTTTTTACTGAGCTCAAAGAAAAAGAAGGGGGGAGCTTCTTCCCCCCTTCATTCCCCTCATTATGGAGCCGGTGGTAGTGTAATTCCGAAGATGTCAACCCGCAGTCGTTCCAAGACCGTAGCCGAAAGAGCACGGGATACCCACTTCGCCTCCGCAACTCGCACCTCGTCATATAAGACATCCCCACCGTAATTCTTCTGCAACCGCCATATCTCCCTTGTATAGGAAAAAGATACATCGGATAAAGGCTAATTGGCACTCCCTCGGCATCAAGAACTGTCTTGGCCGCCTCCTCAATTGAGACCAAATCAGCGAAGATACTGGTTTCCTGTTCAACCATCGCTGGCTTTTGGACCTCAAACCGCTTCTTGACTATCTCCGGGTCTAACTTTCCCTCGTATTTCTGGATTCGGCGATAAGTATCTCTTGCCATATCTCTCACCTCCTTTCCCGCCTAAGATTTGCCCAAAAGGCAGGGGCGGGAAACTCTTATCAGGTTTTCAAAGAGCACCTGACTTTCGTCAGGATTAACTTTTCTTCTCCCTCTATAATAAAAACGAATAAACCCCCGATTTTGTTACACCTAATTTTAAGGAAAAGGAATTTTATAAGGGTTAGTTAGGAAACGGAAGGAATGAAAATTAAGGATACGAAGGTTTAATCTTTTACTAATCTCCCCTCTCCCGCAGTCGCTTAATCCTCTTCCATATCTTTGACGCCTCCTGATACTCCGGATATCTCTCATAGATATACGTCAATAACCGCAAAAGCGAATATCTCCCATACTTCGCCTTTATCTCCTGAATTCCCCTCATCATCTCTTTATCAATCCCCTTTAACAACCCTTTGGCAAACCTAATCCCCTTTTCTGTTAATCGGTATTCAGTAATCCCATTATCCACCTCAAATAAATACGCAATCTCCCTCTCAATCGGTGACAACCTTACCCGCCGAACCGAAACCTTCTCAACAAGACCTTCCTCTTTTAGAATTACCAAATCATCATATAACCTTTTATCAAAAGGACCAAGTCGGTGCGGAACAAATTGGTAATAATCCTTAAAATACCTTTCAAACCCCTTCTCTTTGGCAATTAGGAATAGATACTTCATCATCCTCGTAATCCCCTTTATCCCCCTTGTGACCCTACCCATTGGATATAAGAGAAGGATTAAGAAATCGGCGCGCCGGGTTAAAGGAATCGCTAACTTTGCCTCTTCCTTCTCCCTCTTCATCTCCTTCAACTTCTTCTCAATCCTTTGCCAAACCCTTTTGCTTGCCTCTTCGGGCATCGGCTTGGTTAGGGAGAGAGTCTTTCTTAACCAGACCGATTCCTCCAAGAGCGGTCGCAACTCCTTTCGCATCTCTGGACAATTTGAAAGGAATTTGTTTATAAGTATAGAATCGCTAACTCGCCCTTCATATTTTTGATAGAACTTATCAAATTCGGCTACATAGGAGGCTATCTTTATCTCTTTATCTGCTTCCTCCTTTGCGGCTGCTGCGGCGGCTATCGCTGCTGCTCCACTCATTTCTTTCCTCCCTTCTTACTATATCTTCCTTTTTAGCCAAGGAGATTTTTGGGCAATCTCTCTCAACTTCCTCTTTGCCCGCATTAATGTCACCCGGACATTATCTTCACTCTTGCCTAAAATTTTGGCAATCTCCGGATAACTATATCCTTCAATATAAGCCAAGGTGAAGAGAGTCTGATACTCCTCGGGCAACTCCTTCATTACTTTAATCAATCAACTCCTCTCCATCTTTCTTGAGGTAGGAGAGCTCTTCTAAGGAAGGGGTTGGGTTAAATTCGGAGACCCTCCTTTCCCTATCCTCTAATTTCTCATAATCCCTTCCCTTATCCTTGAACATATCCAAAATAACATTACGGGCGGTGATAAATAGCCAACCGGCTAAATTACCGGATTTTATCGTTGGCAGGACGGTAAGGAATTTCTCAAAGGTTTGAGAGACAACCTCTTCTGCGGTATCTTTGTCCTTAAATATATTTAGGGCGTAGGCAAAGAGAAAATCCTTATTCTCCAGATAAATCTGGCGGATGGCATCTTCGTCGCCCTCTTTCGCCCTTTCCAACAAATCCATTGGTATATTACCCTCTATAATAAAAACGAAAAAGCCTCCATTTTGTTACACTAAATTTTAAATTCCCTCTCCTTAAACTTCATCATTTGGCACGGTTATGGCTTATAGACCTTACAGACTCTATAACACCTTCTGGTGACTTCTTCCTTATCCTTTCCCAACATTATATTACAAAATCTGACTATTTACCTCTAATCTTCGCCAGATAACTCTAATGAAATCCTCTTTACTATTTTTCTTACTTTCTCAATATTATCAATATTATCAATATTATCTATTATTGGCTTAAGGTAATTTTCTCTAAAGACGACGAAACCATTTTTTAGCCGGATAAAATACCTACGAAATGATGCTAAAGCCTTCGCATAACCACTTTTATCTTTAACCCGTGGGCTCCGACACCGCTCTTCAAATTCCTCCAGATTAAATACCGCATAAGGAATAGTAACAACCGCCTTCTTTCTCATCAACTTCCGGGCTTCTTTTCGCTGACTTATCTTGGCTACCTGGAAGCCAATATTATTCACCAAGGCATCAACCCCTTTGATATCTAACTCCGCGTTACATTCAAGTTGTAAATCCTTGCCTTTCTTAACACAGAGATATTCAAAAATATAGCAAAAGTCTAACTGGGTAAGAACCGAAATTCAGGTTCTATACATTCTCGCCTTAAATCCTTTCTTAAACCAGCCGTCATTGTCCTTATCAAAATAATACTTCTTGAATTGTCGGAGTGTCTCTTTGCTTTTCGGGTCAGTATTAAGTTCCCTCCAGAAGATTTCAAACCATTCTTCAAATTTCAGAAGGTTTCTTGCTTCCCAGTAATACTTAAACATTGATGCCATCGGAAGCATCTCTCTTGGTAAATCTTGCTCCACCCACTTAATATCTTTTAACTCTTCTCGGTATTTATAAAGAGGGATAGTCTCCAGAAATTTTCGGTATCTTTCAAGGTCTTTGCTTGGGTTTTTCTTCATACCCCATCCTTTTTATTGCCCGCCACTCTTTTTTATTGGGCAAAGGCAAATTTTTCAACTGGGTAATGCTTAAATGATAAGTAATCTCCCGGTAGACATCCTTTACATATCTTCTCAAATAATCGGAGTTAAGATAGTCAACCGTTTCTTGCTCATCCAGGTCAAAGTTGCCCAAAAATAAATCACTCTTTTTTAAAAGATGATAAACGTCACCCATCCAGGGATAAGATTTTTCATCATAAGCCGCCGCAACCTTCCCATTTTCTCGAAACCCCAAGCCAACCACAACGTGGGAAGTGTTAAAATACCCCCGGAGTCTCTTTACCTCTGATTTTTTAATCCAATAGCCAGTTAAATTATCGTAAATAATTTTGTGGCATTTGAGATTCCGCCCATTTAATAGAGGCAAATAATTATCCTTATCCGGGACTCCCCCTTTTATAATATAAGGACTATGTCTTATCTCCGGAGTTCTTGGAGAAATCCTTATATCATAAACATCGCCTAATTTACCGGAGGCGATACCTTCTATCTTTCGGCTATAATTGGTCTCAAACTTAATCACCTCCCCCTGCCAGTTAAGGTAATTTTTTATCAGGCGAACTCTATTATCCCTATATTCTAGGAGTTCTAAATAAGAATTTCTGGATTTATGGAATTTTAAGATTACCGCTGCCACATCGGCTTCTGGCTTAAAGACATCCGGACCCATATAGATTATTGCCGCACTGCCCTGACTTGCTAAAAAGGTTCTCAGCCTTCTAAACTCATCAAGAATCATAAATGTTGCCGGGACGATAAAAGTCAATTGCCCTTCTGGTTTAAGCAATTTAACCGATTTCTCAATAAATGCGCCATAAACATTATATTTCCCATACCAGGTCACATACTGACTTTTATATTTTTTCTTAAGTTGAGGGTCTATCTTTATGGTGTAATGTTCGGAGATGCTTGGAATTCCATAAGGTGGATTGCCAATAACCAGATCGGAAAGAAACTGCGGCTGCCATAAAAGATAATCATCTTTTA
>CAYRLZ010000080.1:0-7639 GCA_964425275.1 uncultured bacterium
TACCGTAATCATATCCGTGGGAGAGGCGGTTTTAAGGATTTCCTGTAATTCCGGAACAATCGTCCCACCAAACAGGGTGGTCGCGATTGTCAAGAAAAGAAAAAGGTTTTTCATATAAGACCTCCTTTTATTAGAATTAAAGGGGTTTGGTTAACTAAACCCCTGTTTGTTACTCTCCGAAGATTAAACATCTCGTTTTTTAATTATATTATAGCAAAAATCTTTCAAAAGTCAATGACCCGGTTCATTTGGCGATAATTACAAAGAGATTTTGGGTAAGATAAAGACTGTTTGGAGTGCCAACTTGAAATAGGGATTAGGCAATAATTATGGGAAAGTGAGAATTATTTAAAGATAACTCCTCTAAGAGATGAAAGAAATTTATAGCCCAAAAATAACTTGCGACCATTTTTCTAATTATTTCGCTCACTCACTAAGACCCCACAGGGCAAGAGAAACTCCTCCAACCAAAGGGCCTTTAAGGTCTCATTAGCCTACCTGTCCAACATCCTTGTCGGATAAACTCGGCCGCTACAACAATCTTTATTTTTCAATTCGCTAAGGATGAGGTAGACATATGCCGAGCTTACCCCGGGTGATAAGAGATTGACTCACCCTGACGGGCTTTCAATGACAAAACAGGGTTTTGGCACAGACTCATCAAGAGGATTTTAGAGATATTGGATTAAATTAGGGCTTGGTCGTTTAGCGACCAAAAATTAATCGGTGAAATTTCGCTTAACATCTTGATTTTACAGGACTTATCGGATTTTTTCCTTTCTTTTAGGGTATCGTTCCCTGGATGCCTTACCCTATCCCTTACTTAATGCCTTACTGGGTCTCTTATCCTATCCTTTACTCTATCCCTTACCTAACCCCTTTCTCTGCCTCTTACTCTTGCCCTCTCTTTTACCCTTTCTTAGTGCCTTGGTCTTTCTCCCTCTGATACGCTCCCTGATAGGTTCTCTAATCCTATCCCTGTGTCTTTCTCTGTATCTCTTCCTTAATCCTATGGGAGATTGGTATTAAAGCTCTATTCTCTTTCCTATTCGGGATTCTATTGGAAATCTTATTATTGGTTCTATTTCAGGTAGAAAGACCGGACGATGGCACCAGACTGACATTGAGACATTAGAGCCAAACTCCATTCGTAAGATGGACTTCTCTAACCCTTTAATGAAATCTGCCGATTGACAATAATGGATTATTGCTTATAATAAATAATTTAAAAAGAACAGAATGTATTATTGGTTTTTTAAGTTATTTAATAATATAAAGAGCGAACATGAGGCTAAGGAACTTGCCCGATCTGAATTAGAAAGTCTATTTGGAAAGGTAGAACCGATTTATAATTTCTTTGAGATACTAAAAGAAACACCTCTAAGTAAATTTACTTCTTCTAATTTGAGAATTCAGGATTACATAACTCATGAGTTGCCTTATGGCAAAATCCAGGGCTACTGGGGGACTTCTGATAAAATCACCGGTTTAAGTAAATTAGTTAAGAGATTATCCTACACAAGGGAGATATATTTGGTTGGAAGTTCTGTTAAGGCACCAGAATACTTAACAGTGGAAATTTTTCCCGAAGGCGTGTTGGGAAAGAATTTCCATTATTTCCAGACCGATAATCTTTTCTGTTTCCGGTTTATCACCCATCAATATTTTATCGAGAAGTCAGAATATATATCAAAACTTAGCCGAAACGAAAATGAGGTGGAGAGGAATGTTGAAGTATTATTTTCCCACTTAATGAAGAATATCTACCGAATACCGGCTTCTTCCACACTAAGTATCGGCAAAAGGTTGCCGGATTATTTTGCGATTCGGGAAGAGCCTTCTTTATACCTTACGCATTATTTTCACCCCTATAAGGGCAAGTTTCATCCGAAAATGGTAAGGGCGTTATTAAATTACATTTGCCCTCATTGTCAAGGAACTGTTCTTGATAACTTTGCCGGAAGCGGAACTTTGCTCGTTGAGGCGTCATTGCTCGGACTGAATTCTATCGGTGTGGAAATAAACCCCCTTTCGGTACTAATGTCCAATGTGAAGTGCAACTCGCTTCGGATGGACATCAGTGAGTTGAAAAGAGAAATAGACCAGTATTTTGAAAAAATTAAAGAAGGTATCGGCCGCTACAAAAACCGAGAAGAAAAACAACTCCAATTTTCCAAAAATAGCGCAATCAACTTTGATACGATTGAAAAACAATCGGGCGAATTGGCACCGAAAATTAAAAATCACATCAATAAAAATGAAGTTATCATCAAAGTTTTGATCGGTAAAGAACTATTGGGAGGTGTTGGAAATAAGGAAATTAGAGATTTTTTACTCCTTGCCCTGAGTGGCACAATAAGCGATGTCGCTCGGAGAACAAAGGAGGAATTTTTAGATGTCTTTCAAGAGAGAGTTAATAACCTCTATTTAAGATTGTTTCTTTTCCAAAGATTGAATGCGACCTTGAAGATTAATCTCGGTAGTTCAAAAACATATGAAGGGGATGCTCGGAATATATCTTACATTGATTCCGAATCCATAGAGGGAATCGTCAACTCCCCTCCTTATTCCGTTGCCCTGGATTACATAAAAAATGACTACCCGCAATTAGTTCTTTTCGGATTGACCAATTCCATTGAGAGATTGAAAATGAATATTATGGGCAATCCGCGAATAAATTATTCAAAAGGTTTGTTCCAAAGGATTAAAGAAGAGCCGAACCCTTTAATCGGATCGGAGACTGCCCAAAGAGTTGTAAAATATCTCTTGGCAAACGGACGGGAACAGGCTGGTCTGCGGAGTCTCAAATTTTTCCTTGATATGCAAAGGGCATTAAAAGAGATGTATCGGGTGATGAAAAGAGAAAGCCGAGCAGGTATTGTAATCGGTAATAACCATTTTATGGTCAAAAATGAGTATATTGAAGTCCCCAATGATAAGGTTATCTTAGAAATAGCAGAAAATATCGGCTTTAACCGGGAAAAATGGATTGGCAGAGAATTGGAAAAGAGTAGTGAAGGGAATATAAGAGAAGAAACAATAATCATTCTAAAAAAATAAGGAGGATAAAGTGGCAAAGATTAAAGAGATGGTTGAAGGACCGGAAATTAAAATTACTGGCCGCAGGGGGCGATTTGAAATAGTAAAAACCGTCGTCAACACATTTATTGACTTTGAAAAAGATAAGAAAGGGAGAGAGATTGGATTTAAATATCCGGTGGAAACTTTGCCGGGTGGTAAAAAACTTTATATTTCTCGACCGGGAAGAAAATGGAACTTTGACTTTAAGGTAGAAATTCCACCGGATTGCGGGCTGGAAGAAGGTAGACATGAACAGATTGCCATACTGCTAAGAAGAACCAAAAATCGGGAAGACTTCCCAAAATTGTGGCAGATGATTACCAATTTATACCATTGCACTAATAATGATGTAAATTCTATGCTCCAGGAGAACCCCATCTCTTATGAAAGTGGCCCGGAAATTGAAGTTTTATTAAAACTTATAAAATGGTTATTTATTATGGAAGATATTATCTATTGGGACCACGAAGGGCGGGCATTCTTATATAACTTCTTTCTTTATGCGATAAATGAAGAAAGCGAAGATTCCTTCAAAGAGTCATTAGCCAAAATAAAAAAGAATCCGAATCAATTGAAGTTTCTGCTTAAAAAGCACGATATGAAATGGGAAGATGCTTAACTCCCATTTTTAATAGAAACGAAAATAATTTGGTTAAGTCCGTTGATAAAATTCAAAAATTAAATAGAGAAATCCCAAAAGTCTCCAAAAGGTCGGATAAATGGTATTCTCTAAAATCCGTTGAAGAGAAGAGGATGATTTAAGGTATCTGATAAATGTGAAAAGTAAAAATGAGGCAGGAAGTGGCAATATCAGGGAAAAGTTACCAGACGCCGCAGACAATCCCGTGCCCTGACGGTCTGGTCTGCCCTGCCTCAAAAGCGCGGCGCGGCAATTGAAGCCCATCTCAGTATGGTAAAATTTAAAGGAGAGGGCGATTTTATCAAAAGTCATCCCGAACTACTGAAACCAAGGTAGTATGTCTAAACCACGCGTCCCCCCTTGACAAATCGTTAAGTTTTTGATATATTAAGCGGAAATGGAAAGAAAAAGGTTAGTGAAAAAACTTCAAAAAGGGGGTGAAAAAATATGACTAAAGCTCAACTCATTGAGAGACTCGCCAAGGATATGGGGGTAACAAAGAAACAAGCCTCCTTGGGGCTACAATCATTTATGGATGCGATAAAACAGGTGATGAAGAAAGGCGACGAACTGACTCTTCCCAAATTTGGTCGATTCTATGTCAAAAAGACAAAGGCAAGAATTGGTCGTAATCCGGCAACCGGTGAAGAGATAAAAATTCCCGCTAAGCGCCGACCAGCATTCCGTCCCGGAAAAGAATTAAAGGATGCCCTTAAATAAAACCAAGGGGGTGGGACCAATCCCACCCCCTCTAATCTTTAATGGCTACTCACTAAAAATATTAGACCAGACAAAACTCCCGGGAAAGATTATTTATCGGACAATTAGAGGCTATAAAACCCTGATAAAGGCAATAAAGGAATTAAAAATTAGAGGGGCGCCTTTAATTGGAATTGCCGCCGCCTACGGTCTGGCTTTAGAGGCCAATAAGCCCGGTTTTAACCCAAGGCGGGGCAAGAGGATTATTCAAGAGTTAGAAAAGACCCGCCCGACCGCTTATAATCTATTCTGGGCGCTTGGACAACTCCGAAGTCTCCTTGATTCTGAACTAAATATCTCTCAACTCCGAAAGGCAATTCTGGCAAAGGCGAAGTCGCTGGCAAGAGAAGAGGAGGTGAGGTGTGACCGAATTGGTGAAATTGGGGCCGGATTATTACCCAATAAGGCATCGGTTCTTACCATCTGCAACACCGGTCATTTGGCAACCCCGGGAATCGGCACCGCCTTAGGAGTGATTTATCGGGCAAAAGAAAAAGGGAAAGACTTAACGGTCTTCGTCTGCGAAACCCGTCCCCTTCTGCAAGGCGCCCGACTCACTACCTTTGAATTAAAAAAAAGAGGGATAAAAACCGTTCTTTTAACCGATGGGATGGTTGGTCAAATGATGCCGGCGATTGACATTTGCCTAACCGGTGCCGACCGAATTGTGCGAAATGGTGATTGCGCGAATAAGGTTGGAACTTTAACCCTGGCAATTTGCGCCAATTATTATAAGAAACCCTTTTATGTTGTTGCCCCAACCTCCACCATTGACACCTCACTGGCCACCGGGGCAGAGATTATCATTGAAGAGCGCAAGGAAGAGGAGATTACCACTTTCTTTGGTCATCGGATTGCACCAAAGGGGATAGCGGTGCGAAATCCAGCATTTGATGTTGTGCCACATAGTTTAATCACCGGGATTATAACCGAGGAGGGAATAATCTATCCGCCGTTTGAATTTCCTCACCCTAATTTATAGTGCGCATCCTTTCCCTTACTAATCAAATCTCTTTCCAAAAAGAGATGGAGAGAATTGGCTGTGACCCAGCAGCATTTCCCATCTTTCAGAAGAAGTTAGAGGTTATCCCGATAAAGACCGACTTGCTTACCTGCGCCTCGGTAAATATCTTAAAACAGGTTGCCCTTTCGGTTGGTGCCGATTGTGTTATCCCTCGGGAGATTATTACTGGAAGAAAACGAAAGGGCGAAGGGATTATCTTAGCCACTCGCCGCCAATATGAAAATATTATTCAGAAATTGCAGTGCCAATACCCAGAGTTGAAAAGATTGGCGGCGAAAATAGAGGGATTTTTCGCTTCCCGAAATTGGCGGTTAGTCTTCCGGGAAAAGACTTATGACCTAAGCCAGAGAACCTATATTATGGGCATCTTGAATATTACGCCCGATTCTTTCTATGACGGCGGTCGGTATCTAACTTTGGAAAAGGCGCTCCGGAGGGCGGAGGAGATTGCCGAAGAAGGCGCGGATTTTTTAGACATTGGTGCTGAATCCAGTCGTCCGGGGTCTTCGCCAATTTCCGCCAAGGAGGAGATAAATCGTTTGCGGGCGGTCCTGCCGGTTATTCGCCAGCGACTAAAAATCCCAATCTCCTGTGACACCACTAAATCCGAAGTGGCGCGGTTTGCCTTGGAAGAAGGGTGTGAGATTATCAACGACATCTCCGGTTTAAGATTTGACCCAAGGATTGCTCAAATAATTGTTCGCTATAATGCCTATTGTGTAATTATGCATATCAAGGGTAAGCCGAAGACGATGCAGAGAAATCCGAGGTATAAAGACTTAATGGCCGAGATTTATTCTTATTTAGAGGAAGGAATCAGGCAAGCAAAGGAAAAGGGGATTGCCGAAGAGAGAATAATTATTGACCCAGGGATTGGTTTCGGAAAGAAGTATCTTGATAATTATGAAATCCTCAGACGATTAAGAGAACTAACCGGGTTAGGGAGACCAATCTTGGTTGGACCTTCCCGGAAGTCATTTATTGGACTTACCTTAAATCTGCCGCCCGAAGAGCGACTGGAAGGGACAATTGCCGCATCGGTGATTGCCCGGCTTAATGGCGCAAATATCCTAAGGGTGCATGATGTGAAAAGTATCAAGCGGGCAATGATGATTGTTGACGCAACCAATGGCTGATTTTTTAAGGATTAGGGTGTGGGATATATTAGATATTATCTTAGTCTCGGCGATAATCTTCTATTTCCTTCTCTTTTTACGGGGGACAAGAGCTGGGCGAATGGTCTACGCCCTTTTTTTTATCTTTATTCTTTCCTTTATCGTGCGCAGTCTGGATCTGCGCGCCCTGGGGGTTATTCTTGATTCCTTAAAAGCGGTCTGGGTTGTGGTCTTTGTTATTCTCTTCCAACCGGAAATCCGAAATGCCCTCGGACGTTTCGGGCGGATGAGATTCTTAAAGTCTTTTTTCCAGGAGTCACCAAAGGAGGATATAATCCTTATTTTGGCAAGGGCCGGCGAGGAGTTAAAGAAGCGGCGGCTCGGGGCGTTAATTGTTATAGAACAGGAAATCGGTTTAAGGGAATTTGCCGAGACCGGGATAAGGTTAGAGGCAAAGATAAACCCCCTCCTTTTGGTTTCCATCTTTGCTCATTCCTCACCGCTTCACGATGGTGCCTGTATCATTAGTAATGATACGATAATTGCTGCCGGCTGTACCCTGCCACTCTCGGATAACATTCCGGGAAAGGGGATGCGCCACCGAGCCGGACTGGGCATTACCGAAATATCCGATGCGGTGGCGATTATCGTGTCCGAGGAGCGCGGCGAGATTTCCCTTGCTTATAAAGGGGAACTCTTCCCTGCCCTAAAAGAGGCTACTTACCGTTCCTTAATGGCGAAATTCCTTTTCACCCAGAAATAACCCCAACTATATTTTTACGAACTATTCGCAAAATTTATGCCAAAATTATATTTTCGTCCTTTTGGGATTAAAATTTAGAGAAACACTTTGTGCCGATTTTTACTCTATATTTAGATATGGGAAAAAGGCTAATTTTATTAAGTATAGTTAAATCAATAACTTATACTTTATACTTAGGAGGTAAAAATGAGATAAGATATAACTAAGGTAGTGTCCTGATATTTGTAGAAATTCTGTTCTTCTCATTATATGTAAGC
>CAYRLZ010000081.1:0-29101 GCA_964425275.1 uncultured bacterium
ATAATAGAGATTTATCCCCTGATTAACCTGGGAATAATTCCAAGGTATCAATACACTGCCCGTGATGTCGTTACTGGGACGACATTTATTGCCTATGCCGAGGAGTTAAAAGTAGATAAACTCTATGAGATTTATCTTTCTCCTCTTAACCTGGCGCAAGACACATGGGATTCCATTAGAGGAGGTGGAGATAACTACCGACAGTGGGCAAGAATTCATTGGTTCTATTTACAAAAAGAAAGACTCGGGCTTTTCTTTGGTGGTGGCAAGTTTTGGTAGTCGGCACCGGACAATTCCAATGAAAAGACCGGAGTGGAATGGGTGCGTGGAGAATTTTTCTGGGAGGTGTGATGCGGAATTTTATGAGGTAGAGAGTTTTAGAGACCGGGAGGACTTTTTGAGCAAAGCGTATACCTTTACTCTTTATTTCAATTTAGAGAGAAGTAATAAATATTGAAACAGGGTTAACTCCGCGGGAGGAGGTCTTTGCTAAAACCCATATAAAGGATAATTGCTTTTTTTGTTTTGCTTCTTGCGTTCTGGATGATTTAGAGATATTTAGTGAGGACTTTCTTCCTAAGAACGATGTCCCCGAACACCACATCTTTTTAATCATATCTATGTTTTACCCTTTTTTATCCATCTATTTACTGGTAGATAACTTATCGGATGACGATAACCTTGAGGGGAGTTTCTTTCTCGGATGAAGGATTTTCTCTCGTCTTTATTATGTATACCCCAGAGGGAATGAAGCCCGACATCTTTTTGCCGGTGATATTATAAATTTCTATAAGGGGATTAGTGGAATAAAGTTGAAGGTATTTCCTATTGGTGAGGATAGTTGGTATCTTAATTTTTCTCTTTTCTTTTGGTATTTCGGTGATTGCGCTCGGGTGAAAGAAGTTGAGGAGTTCTCTTAAAAATTGGGTCCTTGTCATATAACTCGGTCGGGCGGACGGACGATTTATTGCCTCAAAACCAAAGCCGAGGAATATGACTGATGAGGGGCCTTCTCGGAAATATATCCCGGCTGGTTCTCTTTGTAGGGTATCGTAAAATAGGAAAGGTCGGGCGATACCCTGTGGGATTAGTTCGTCTCTTGACCTCTGGTTATTGGCACCGCCGGTTCCTGCGGTGGCGGAGATGGTAAAATTCCGGCCCAGAGAATCTTCTTTATTGCCGGCGACAAAATATCCAGATACACTATCCCTTCCTAACCGCACCTTTAAGACCTCCCGCAAAAATCTACTCCCCTGTAAGTCCTGGGCGATATTTTGACCGGTAAGCAAGAGATTGGCACCGTTCTGTAAAATATAGCGGAGGCTATCCTGGTCAGTAGAATCAATGGTGGAAGAAGCGGCATCGCCGGTATACCAGATTAAGGTCCTTAAAAGGAATTGGTTTAAGAGAGAAATCGGGAAGAGACCGGAGACATTTCTCCGCCAAAGGCAATAGGTGATGCCGAGTGTATCCAGGGTAGAGGTGTAATAGGTCTCATAAAGACTCTGCGGGTCATCGTTGACTAAAAGGAGTGAGGCGGGAAGAAGCCAAAAGGAAATGGTGGTGTCTCCAAAAATCCGCACCAACCACTCTTTATTGGGATAGGGGATATTAGGATAGGCTTTTATTACAAAGGAAGTGTCAAAGAGGGTAAGGTTAAATTGACCGGATGAGTCGGTAGATGCGGAATCAAATGGGCTGGAAAGATTGTTGAGATAGGCAAAGAGTTTTGCCTGGACCGGTTGGGAAGAGAGGGAATCAAGGAGTCTGCCGGATAGATTTCGGTAGGAATAAACCTTAAACTTAATCCCTGCGGTATCGTTTTCCCGCCGTTCTTCCCTAAAATAGTCGGTAAAGGAGGAAAGGGAATACATACCTCCGGAATCACATAGAAGTGGAGAAAAATTCAGGGTGTCCAGTTTTAAGAAATCAAGGTTAATCGTTGTATCCTGATTTAGAACTCCCCGCAATCTACATTGCGTGTTTGCGACATCTCTTTTTCCATAATTGGTGGCGATGACCTTTATTGGAATTGTCTCCCCTTCCAAATAGACCTTTTTCTTCTCCGGACTTAAAAATCTTATAACTCCGACATCGTAGTTGAAAACCGGTGCGGCATAAAAGTCCATCGCCATAAAATCAAGGTAAGAAGAAATCCAGGTCTGGTCCATATTGGGGCTCTCACCAAAGGTCGCCGGGATACCACCGTCATCGTCTTTATCTTCAAAGAGGAGGGTGTCCATTAAATAGTGGTGATAACTTAAAAATCTCGGGATATGGGTGACCTCATAGATTGATTTGAAGGCATGAGCAATCCAGATATTCCAGGAGTTATTCCATTGGCCAGAAGGGATAAAAAATGGTAGGGAATCGCCGTAGGTCAAGAGCCATCTCTTTCCGGCAACCGTATCCTCTCGGCAAAAAGAGTTTGCCACACCCCATAAGGCGGTCCCTCCGGACATCGCCCAAATTGCCGATAAGAGGCGACGCGGGTCCTGCTCAATCCAATTCTTTACCCTCTGGCCATAGGCTAAGGCGGTATCAATTGCGGTTTGATTATTTCTCACCTTTCCATAGTAATAGAGCATTCCGGCGGCAAAAGAGGTGACGAAGACATTTAGATTACTGGTAAAAGGAAGGGGGTGAGAATAGAGATATTGGAGGCAGGTATCAATATAAGGCTGGTATGATGAGTCATAATAGACCTCTCGGTATTTTTGCTCACAGAAGAGGGCGAGCCCACAGTTCCAGACCGAATAGTATTCACTACCCGGTGGTCCTTCCCGATAAGCCGGGAAGCGCAGGACATAGCCCCAGGCCCTTCGGATATTTATTCGGTAATCATCCCTTTCGGTAAGTTCAAACCAGCGGGTAAAGCACCAGATTGCCTCTTGGGTATTGTCGGTCTCAACGATATTTCTCAAATGTTCGCCTTCCATAATCCCGCCGAAATTAGGAGAAGAGGAATCAGCAACCTGAAGGGCGGCAATGAAGTCAAGGGTCTTCTTAATCCTCTCCAAGTAATTGAACCGTCTCTCAATTGTAATCTCGGGTGGTGGCGGCAGGTTCGTTGGCTTAAAGGTCAAAAGGTGGCGCCTCTGCTCCCAATCTTCCCACATTCGGGTGGCGAAGACCGAAGAGAAGAGGGCAGTTAATAGAAGGAGAAGGGATTTCCCAATAAAATTACGGCGCACCCTGTGGCACCTCCCAATTACACTTAAAGACAACCATCGTTGAGCGGATTGGCTCAACGATGAGATTCGTTATTAAGATACCGGCTAAGGTGCGAGCCCGGGGCACAAAGTCGTATTCACTTGCGGTATTATCCAAAATATCAGCGACATAGACCGGGGTGAGAAATTTTGCCCCCAAAAGGTCAGGGAACCAGTTCGGGAATATTACCAGATAGTCGGGTTTCTTATTTCGGAGATAGTCGAGGAGGCTAAAAACTTTTGCGCCGCTCCTGGAAAGTTTACGGAGGTATGTGACCTCGGGTGTTATTAACCCTAAAAGGTCAAGGATTCGGCGATTGGCAAAGTAACCAATCGCCCCAACATCATTGGTGGCAATGACCGCCTCCTTTGGGGTATTTTTTGATAGCCACTCACCAATTGCCACCTGCTGACGATTAATTGAAAAGACCGCATCGGCTGTATTTCGGGCACCCTGTAAGCCAGTAGAGATGAAATTAAAGAGTGCCGGGATAACTAAGAGAAAAAGAACCGCGGGACGCATCTTTTTTTTCACCTTCCTTAAAATAAAGCCGCCGCCCAGAACCGCAATAAGAACCATGGCCGCGGTTGGAGGACCGAGATAGCGCCCGTTCTGAAATGCCGGACCGACAAAAGGGGCAACCATACCCAAAAGTGGGGGATAAAATAGAGCGATAAAGCAAATCAGAAGACTTTTCCTCCATTGGAGGGCTTGGTAGCAAAGCTCGATGATACCGAAAAGAGAAAGGATGAGAAGAATTGGGTTTGCCCGATAGAGATGGGCAATAAAGCCACCGAAATAGATGAAAGGTGATTGAAAGAGCAAGAACTTGATTCGGGAAAGATTGCCTTGGGCGAGGGCGGAGAAGAGACTCGTCTCACCAACCTTAGCCACATAGGTTTGGGGAAAGAGGGAATTGACCAGAGTAAGGTTTAAGGCAAAGTAAGGGAGGAGGGTGAGGAGATAGATTCCCAAACCAAGCCAGTAGCGAAAAACCCGGCGCGAGATAATAATATCCAAAATAAGGAATAGAGCAAGGAGTAAACATTCCGGTCGGGTATAGACCGCCAGTCCAAAAAAGAACCAGGGCAAAACTCCCTTCCAACCCTTAGGGCTTTTAAGATGATAATAGAGACCTGATAGGCATAAGGCAACCGATAGGTTCACTTCCATCCCTGAGACCATTGCCCAGCCAAAATGGCTCAAGAGGGCAAAAGATAACCCGGTTATTAGCCCAGCCAATTGGTTTTTTGTTATATAGGTGACAATCCGGAAACCGATTAAGGCACTGAGATAAAGACTTACCATACCGAGCAGTTTGACAATCAAAACAAACCTTGAACTGTCTCCAAACAAAAAGTAAAAGAAGGCAAGGAGCAGGGTCCAGAGCGGAGCGGTTGAACCCTGCACCGGTTCACCTTGATTGTAGGCAAAGCCAAAGCCTTTGGCCAGGTTTCTGGCAAATGTGAGATGAATCCAGGGGTCGTCAAGGGGAAAGCCGAGCCTGCCTGTTCGGTTTAACTCGGTAAAAAGATAGAATAAAAAGATAAATACCACGAAAGAAAGGATAATCACTGCTGACCACCAGGGTAGTCGGTCGCTTTGCGGTTGGTTTATTTTCCGAAGGGGTATTTGACCCTTTCTCTTCATTTTAATTTTAACTTTTCTTCTTCTATCTCTTTTAGGCTATTTTGTGCCGGGCGGAAATCAGGCATTAACTCTAAGGTTTTAAGGAATTCAAATTCTGCCTCAGTAAGTCGGCCAAGACGCTTTAAGGCAACACCGAGATTGTAATGAGCAAGCACATTATCAGGTTGATTTTTTATTGCCTGGCGGAATTTGGTAATCGCGCTATCCAGTCTACCCCGGGCAAGTAGGATTTCGCCTAAGTTATTGTGGGCAAGGGACAGGTCGGGCTTAAGTGCGATTGCCTGCCGAAAACGAGCCTCGGCTTCCGGGATGTTACCGGCCAATTGTAATGCGACACCTAAGTTATTGTGGGCAAGGGCAAAATCCGGTGCCAGGGCAAGCGCCTTTTGGTATTCGGTGATTGCTTCGTTCAATTTACCGGCTTCCAGTAAGGCACTCCCTAAATTATTATGGGCCGGGGCATGGTTGGGATTTAAGATTAAGGCACGGCGATGGGCAGCAATTGCCCCTTCTATGTCACCCGACTCTTTAAGGGTGATGCCTAAGTTGTCATAGGCATCCGGGGAAGACGGCGCTTCTTTGACCATTGTCTGATAGAGCGTCAAGTTATTTCGCCAGACCGGCATCCGCTGGATTATATCCCAAGCCCAAAGGAGGAGATAAAAAATGGAGAATGAGATGATAAGAATAAAGCGCCTTCTATTCTTCATATTTAATCTTAGGAGATAGACCCAAGCCAAGACTAAACCGAAGGTTGGCAAATAGAGTAGCCTTTCGGCAAAATATGAGACACCCGGTGGGAACCAATTGCAACTGGGCAGGGTGAAGAAGAGAAAGAAGGCACTACCGGTCCGGAGCGGTAATTTTAGAGAACGGGATAATGAAAGCCCGAGCAAAAGCCCGAAAGAGGCAATTCCAACAAAAGTCAGCCAACCAATCTTGGCAAATTCTCTTGGACCGGAATAAACTAAACGATGGGTAAAGGGCACAAGTGAGAGAAAGACGGCCCGGCCCAAGGCATTCAAAACCAAAAGGATTCTCTGAATAGAACTTACCCTTTCCCACCTTGGAAAATATCCCTTGAGTACCAACCAGCGGACAAAAAGATATAAGAGAGAGATTGCCACTAAGGAAATGAAGAGAAGCCGATTATTAGGGGTTTCTTTTCTCTTTTGGGATTTTTCTGGACAAAAGAGGACTAATAACGGAAAGAGGATGGCTGACTCCTTGGAGAGAAGGGCAAAGGCAAAGGTAAGAAGAATAATTAAAAGTAAGGTTACGGTCGGTCGGTTGTTGTAGCGCAAAAGGGCAAGAAAACTAAGAAAGATAAAGAGAGTCATCAGGATATCGGTGCGTCCGGCAATAAAGGCGACCGATTCAATATGCATCGGATGAAGGGTAAATAATAGACCACCGATAAGAACGAGCCAGAAAGATGAGAATAACTTAGTTAGAAGATAGGCAACCAGAACTCCAGCCAGGGTGTTGAGCAGGATATTGGTCAAGTGATAACCGGATGGATTTTTGCCCCAGAACTGGTAATCAATCCAGAAACTTAGGGTAATCAATGGTCGGTAATAGGGGTTCCGTTGCCATTCGCCGCTGGACTCTAATACCGGGAAACTTTTGCCAAAAAGGGGCAGAGGGTTTTTAGTATCTAAGGACGGATTTTTAACAATTAGGGTCAAATCATCCCAGACAAAATTATAACGGATGGTTGGGAGATAAATTAAACTACTCAAACCAATAATCAGGAATGCACACCAGAGGCGATTAGGTAATTGGGTTGGGTATGTCTGGGCTTTCATCGTCTCTTCAATTTAATTTTTTCTTCTATCTCTTTTAGACTATTTTGTGCCGGGCGAAAATCAGGCAAAAGTTCTAAGGTTTTAAGGAACGCTTTTTCCGCCTCGGTGAGTCGGCCAAGACGGATTAAGACTCTCCCGAGATGGTAATGGGCCAGGGCATAATTAGGGTCAATCTCTATTGCCCGACCGAAGAAATAGAGAGCACTATCCAGTCTACCCCGGGCAAGTAGGATTTCACCTAAGTTATTGTGGGCAAGGGCTAGGTCGGGCTGTAATGCCAGTGCCTGACGATATTCTTTTTCTGCCCCCTTCAAGTCGTTCAGTTGGTGGAGGGCAACCCCTAAGTTATTGTGAATTATTGCCACATCCGGTTTCAGTCTTAGCGCCTGGCGGTATTCAGAAATAGCACCTAAAACATCGCCTTTTTCCAGTAGGATATTGCCCAAGTAGTTATGCAAATCATAGTCATTTGGTTTTAATGACACCGCCTTACGGAACTCCTGGAGTGCACCTTCTAAATCCCCTCGGGCTTTTAAGACCTTGCCTAAACTAACCCGCGCCTCAAATAGATTTGGGTCAATTACCAGTGCCTGCTTGAAGGCACAAATCGCAGCGGTGGTGTCGCCAGTATCTAAAAGCATTCCGGCCAAAAGGGAATGGGCATCGGCATTTCTCTTCTCTTCTTTCACCATCACCTTTTGCAGTGTCAGGTTATTTTGCCAGATTGGTATTCTCTTTTGAGAATCCCAACCCAAGGCAACAATATATAAAAGAGAGAGCCCAATTAAGATTAACCGCAAAGCAAGCCTTTTTGCCACTCCTTTGCCCAGGGCAAGCCCAGTTAAAATTATACCAAAGAGAGGTAGGTAAAGCAGACGTTCCGAGAGATAAGAAGGACCCGGGGGAAAGAGATTACAAGCTGGGAGGATGAATAAAAGAAACCAAAGGCTACCAATTCCAACCATCGTCTTGGGAAACAGAAGTGCCAGAAAAGAGTTGAGGATAAGGCTAGTAAAACCGAGTAATGTTGGCCAACCAAAGGCCGTGAACTCTGAGATATCAGAATAGGTGAGCCGATGGCAAAAGGGGAAGATTGAGAGAAGAGAATACCGACCAAGGGCATTGACAATTAGGAAAGTCCTCTCTTTTAAGGTGACCTCTCCGAAAGAGACCGAAACCCCTTTCAGGACTAAAAAACGGGCGATAAGATATAGCCCGGTTATCACAATCAGAAGACCAAAGACCAACCAAACTCTGCCGCTTCTTTTGTGGTGTCGCAATAAAGGGATGAAGGATACCAAAGCCAAGAGCGGAAAGAGGATGGCTGACTCCTTGGAGAGAAGGGCACAGGCAAAGGTGAGGAGAATAATTACTAATAAACCCCAGGTCGGGCTTTTTTGGTAACGCAAAAGGGCAAGAAAACTAAGAAAGATAAAGAGGCTCATCAGAATATCGGTGCGTCCGGCGATAAAGGCGACCGATTCCACATGCGCTGAATGGAGGGTAAAGAATAAGCCACCCAAAAGAGCCGGCCAGAAAGATGAGAATAACCTCCAAAATAGAGAAACCGCCAGTAGTCCGGATAAGGTATTTAGGAGGATATTGGTCAAATGATAGCCCGATGGGTTTTTGCCCCAGATTTTATTGTCCGCCCAGAAACTGAGCATCACCAAAGGACGGTAGTAGGAATGGGGAATTATCCCTCTACTTGCCCAGGAGTGGGTGAAACTCTGCCCAAATAACTTCACCGGTGATGAGGTTTTTATATCTGGGTTGTCGACAATTAAGACATAGTCATCCCAGACAAAATTATGCCTTAATGTCGGGAGATAGATTAGACTACTGAGACCAACGATTAGAAGGAGAAAAAAGAATTGTCTTTTCTTTTTTAGTCTTAGATCGGCATTTCCCTCCCGACTTTTTGGGTACGGTTCGTCGCTTCGGGCGGTCTTTCTCTTCATCCTCTTTGCTCAGTTTAATTAAATCCAAGAGGGTAGTTACCATTATTCAAGTTTTATCACCCTAAGAGAGTTCTCCTTTCCTCGGGCACCTATCCCCAACATCTTTATGATATAGACCCCCGGGGGTAATTGCCGGCCAAGGCTTGCCTTTCCATCCCAGACGATACCTTCTACTTCTGATTGGTTGGCGAAGGATTTGGAAAACAACCTTATTAACCTTCCCTGGACATCATAGATGTCTAACCTAATAGATGGCAAAGTAGGAGGGATTTGGATGGTGGTCTTTGTCTTGAAGGGGTTGGGATAACACCGAAAAGCGGGTGATGGGCGGAAAGTGGTGGACGGGAATAGGTTTTTCTCTTTAATTCCTGTAATAGTCGGGAGGGCTTCAATTGCATCCAAATCAAAGCCGGCGGTTGGATTATTTGTGCCATCGCCATCGTCAACAATCTTTATGTAGCGACAGGAAGAAACCCCACCCCTTGATAAATCAAAACCAGCGGTTCCGGTGTCGTAACCAAGGGAGGTGAAAGATCCGTTCCAGTCCATTGCCACCTCTACCCGATAACCCTCTAAATCCGCATCTTCTTCATAAACTGTGAAGTCATCACCCGGTTGGTCAAAAATTACTCTTCCTAAGTCAATCACCACCCAACCGTTAACGCCGATTGATAATCTCCGGCCATCGCGCCTCTCCAGGGCTAAGTTGGTGAAAGAGGATATGACATTACCATCTTTCAGCCGGCAGGTTGGGACCATAAATCCAAAAAAGGGAGATACCGTATCCGGGGATAATGGGATATTTACTTCAACCGAAGTGTCTGATGGAACAATAATATCGGTAATAGTCTTTGTCTGGTAGCCATTCGCCTGTACCCGTAGTGAATAGGTGCCGGGAAGGAGGAAGCGGTGAAAATCGCCGAGGATGGAATCGGTATAGATTGGCCAGTCAGTAGGTAGGGCAATAACCATTGCCCGAAGCGGCTGTCCGGTTATTGAATCGTAGACAACTCCCTCAATCCCCTGCTTTGCCATCCTCGCTATGTAGAGCATCGCGGGAATCTCACGATTGGAAATTGGAACAATGGAATCGGCTGATGGGGTCTTTTGCCTACAGACCTCTACTGTCCAGGACATTGCCCCGAAAGAACCGTAGGCGCAGTCCTTGGAGGAACCATGAATCTCATACATACCGTGATAACCTTGGGCATAAGGGTAATTGGTATAACTTCTATAACCAAGTCCCAATGTTTTAAGATTTAAAGAATCGCGCGGTGGAAATGGTGAATAACTCCAAGGTGCGGATATGAACAAAGTGCCGGCATGATAGGAACCCCAGTGATAGAAGGAATTCCTTGCGGCGAGGTCACGAAATGCCCTGCTCTCCGGTTGCGAGAAGGGGCCGGGACTGCCTCCGGCCGCATCCCAGACATAGCCATAATCTCGATTTACATCAACACCATTGCCATTTCCCCGAGTGTTGGCAATGTGCCCATCGGGATTAGCCACAGGCGAGACCCAAAACTCTCGGGTATCAACCAAGTGGGTTATCAATGGGTCGATGCCGTAATCCCTTACCAGCCGGATGATGAAATTGAAGCATACCTCAGCACCGATTTTCTCGTCGCCGTGAGTCGCTCCTTCAAATAAAAGTTCTGGTTCATTTTCCTCTTCCAGTGGGTTATCGGTAATCTTTAAGGCAACGATTGGTCTTCCTCTAACCGAAAAACCAAGCGTCTCCAACTTACAGATATTGGGATTATTGGTGGCGATTATCGTTAGGGTGTCTAAAAATTCCTGATAGGTATGATAGCGGGTATCCTCAAAGTTTTTCGCATAATAAGATGTCACATCCTTGATTAAAATCTCATAATCCATACCGAGCCTAAAAATCTCAGCCTCTTTGCCAATCGGGCAATCCACCAAGAGACCGGTCTCATCCGGACCGTTGATTATGATACCGATTCTTTCCAACTCCGGGATTCTTTCTTTGGGGCAAGGGCTTATCCTTATTAGGTGATAGTGGGTATTAGAATATAGGGTAAAAGTAAGGGCTAAACTTAGGAAAAATAAAACTTTCACTATTTTAGCCATTTTTCCTCCTTGGTTCTCTTTTTGTTTAATTCGCATTATTTGCAATTATTCCATAAAAATTCCCTTCTGTCAACCTTGACATTAATAAAGAAATGGTGTAGGATAATTTTATGAAAAGGTTAGAACTTTTTTTTCTAATTATTTGCTTTGGCTTTGCCCAAGAAAATCCGGTTGACAAGATAAAACAAGCGAGCGAAGAAATCTTAAAATCCTACACCCAACCCTTGATTAATACCTTTGGTATTTTGACCAATACCAGCCTCTTTCACAGCGCCTATTCTCATAAGATACTGGGATTTGACTTATCACTGAAACTTAGTTATTCACCAATACCACAAAAGGCGAAGTTTTTCTCCGACAGTGTATTAGCCTGTTCCTTAAACCCCAATACGGGCGAATTAAACTATTTTAAGGTCTATGTAGAAAGCACCCCAACCATTTTCGGTCCATCCACCCCGACAACCGTTGCGGTTCCGCCTAACGTCGTCGCCATCCCCAAAGTATTACCCGGCGGGTTAAATCTCCCGGGTCTTCCCTATATTATGCCCCAATTAAATATCGGCCTTATTTTGGGAAGTGAATTGACCCTGCGCTATATTCCTCTTCCCTTCAAAGGGGTATCGGTCTTGATTTATGGTGTTGGGTTAAAAGAGAACCTCAATCAGTTCGGTCCCTTTAAGAAATTACCGGTGAAGTTGGCCCTCGGTGGTGCCTATCAGGTTTTTAGTATCGGCGAGATTGTCAAGAGTTCTAATCTCAGTTTTCAGGCGATTGCCAGCAAACGTCTCCTTATTTTTGAGCCGACGGTTGGTCTGGGATACGAAAAGACCAAGGTAAATTTTAACTATCAGTTCAAATATAAAGTCCCAGCCCCTCCGCCAGTCAATGAAAAAGAAGTAACGGAGGAGATAAAAGTTTCTTTTAATGGTGAGAATAAATTTCGGGTGCATCTTGGCTGTGCCTTACGTCTTGGCTTTATATTTTTACACCTCTCTTATGAGAAATCCCTTTATGATGCATTTTCCCTGACAAGTGGGATAACCATTCGGTGATGAAAGTTGTTGCGACCAACCGAAAGGCGAAGAAAAACTATTTCCTAGAAGAGATCTTTGAAGCCGGGATTTGCCTTCTTGGCTCCGAGGTGAAATCTTTGCGGGAGGGGAGAGTCTCTTTGGATGAGGGCTATTGCGGTATTGAAGGAAATGAGGTCTTTCTCTACAATGTGAATATTGCCCCCTATACTAAGGGGAGTTTATTCCTACCCTCACCGAAGCGGAGGCGAAAACTCCTCCTCCACAAGAACGAGATTTCAAAACTCAAAGGTTCGGTCCAAAGAAGGGGGTATACTTTAATTCCCTTAAAGATATATTTTAATGAACGGGGGTGGGCAAAAATAGAAATCGCTCTGGCTAAGGGAAAGAAAGAGATTGACCGCCGCGAGGAACTGCGCCGACGGGCGATGGAAAAGGCCGAAAGAATTGAAAGAAAATATGGTTAGGAAGAAGCCAGAAAAAATTAGAGGCGAGGTATTTTTTCTTGGATTTCTTTTTTTATTCTTTCACCTACTAATCTTCCCACAGACTATCCGGGTGCGGGATAGTCTCATAACAAAGATTGACCTCGGGGGTGTAGAGTATGTATCCCTGCCCCGGCTCGTTAGGGCATTAAAGGGGAATCTATGGGTAGCCGATGATAAAATCGTTTGCCTCATTCCCTCGGATAGTGGGGAGCGGGAGATTGTCTGCACTTTGAATTCCGATGTGGTGGTAGCCGATGAGAAGACTTATTGCCTTTCATCACCGGTGATTAAGAGTGGCGATTTCCTACTATTTCCCGCACTCGCCCTTTCCCAAATCTTTTCTGTGGTGCAGGAAGAGGAAAAATCAATTCTTTCAATAAACCTCTCGGCAAAAAGAGAGACCACCTTTCTCTTCCTGGAAGTAGACACCTCGGTTTATATCAAAAGCCAGCCTCTATCTCATTTTGCCCAGGAGATAGTTGTCGGGGCGAAGACAAATCTGGAAGCCCTTCCGCCCAAAGGAATTGTTCGGGAGATAAAATTGGATAGAGAAAAGGAGACCCGTTTCGTCTTTTATTTCAAAAGACCATCAGTCACCGAGGTCAAGAGAGTTAAAAATGGCTTTTGGCTTAAATTCTATCCCCAACCGGAAAAGAACGCCCCACTAATTGTCTTAGACCCCGGGCACGGTGGCAAAGACCCCGGAGCGATTGGAAAGTTGTCCACCCTGGAAAAGAACTTAAATCTTGATATTGCGAAACGGCTGAAGAGAAAGTTAGAAAAATCGGGCTACCGGGTATTGTTAACCCGAGAAGACGACCGTTTTGTCCCCTTAACGGAGAGGACAAATTTTGCTAATCGGAATAACGCCGACCTCTTTATCAGTATCCACTGCAATGCCTCCCGGGACAATCCCCGAGCGATTGGTTTTGAGACCTACTTTTTATCCGAGGCAAGAACCGATTTGGAAAGGGCCCAGGCATTAAAAGAGAACCGCTCGCTTTTGTCCGAAGAAAACCCTTTTCTCAGTAGTGAATTAGGTCTTATCCTTTCTGATTTAGCCCAGCAGGAATTCTTAAAGGAGTCTGAGGAATTAGCCTGTTGTATTCAAGATATGGCTGATGCCTACTTAGGTCTGCAAAACCGGGGAGTAAGACAAGCCGGTTTCTATGTCCTGCGCGGTGCTTTAATGCCCGCGGTTTTGGTGGAGTGTGGATTTTTATCCAATAAACGGGAAGAAAAACTCCTCAGAAACGAAAAGACCCGGGAGAGGATTAGCGAGGCAATCTTTAGGGGAATAAAGCGTTTCCTTTTGACTTATGAAAAAAAAATGTCCGAAAAATAGACCAATTGGTGTCTTTGATTCGGGGATTGGCGGTTTAACTGTGGTCAAAGAAATCCGTCAACTTTTACCCCGAGAAGATATTCTATATTTTGGCGATACCGCCCGGCTCCCTTATGGAACGAAGTCAGCAGAACTGATAAAAAGATATGCCTTGGAGGACGCTAATTTTCTTTACGAGCGGGATGTAAAGATTATTGTCTGTGCCTGTCACTCCGCATCCTCCTGGGCATTAGCGGAGATTAAGAGGGCCTACCCGATTCCGGTGATTGGCGTCTTAGAAGCCGGGGCCAGGGCAGCAATCAAGGCAACAAAGAATGGAAAGATTGGTGTCATTGGCACCCGGGCAACTATCGCATCCGATGCCTACGAAAGGGCATTAAAGAGAATAAACTATGAACACGGTCTTAACCGGGCAATAGAGATTGTTGCTAAACCAACCCCCCTCTTTGTTCCCTTAGTGGAGGAGGGGTTTATTGACCATCCTATCACTCGGGCAGTTGCCCGGGAGTACCTTAAAATCTTCCCGAAGGAAGGAATTGATACCCTTCTCCTCGGCTGTACCCATTATCCGATATTAAAATCAGTCATTTGTCGGATTCTCAATAAGGGGATAAAGGTAATTGATGCCTCTTATGAGACCGCGGCTATGGTTAAAGATATCCTCCAAAGAAAAGATTGGCAAAAAGAGACCGGGAGGGGAAGCCTTAAAATATACTTATCCGACATCACCCCGGAATTTGAAAAGATTGCCGAACAGTTCTTAGAAGAAAAACCAAAGGTAATCCTGAGGGCCTCCTTAAAAGAAAAGATAACAATTAAAGAGTAATTTCGCTAAACTTGACAAAACTCCACCGGGAAGTTATAATATATTATAGGAATAAGGGTTATTGGGTTAGGGATAGATTATGTGGTTATTGATAAGAGAAGAACAGGGGAGAAGTAGATTTTCTCTTAACTCGCGGAATATTGTTCGGCTCCAAATTAAAAGGGGTGGGGTAGAAGATTGTCTGCTCTGGGCTGATACCGTTGACCAGAAGGGTTGTATCATCACCCGTGGGTCTCCGGCCTGGTGCGAGAAATATTTTGAACTCATCCTTAAAGAAAAGGAAAACCCCGGAATTATTGAGGTCCCAGAAAGAGAACCAAAATAGAATTTCATCCTTCCTTCCCACAACTGAGTAGATATTTACCAACAAGAGACCGTAAATAAGAAAAATTTTTTACGGGAAGAATTAAAAGACCCTTTGGCTTCCGACCTTGCGGTCTTTAAGACTTTATATCTTTGGTATTTTCTTTCTTGGTCTCCCCTTAGATTGGAAGGTTTCTTTTCACCAAGGGCGTCGGCCGCCCCTCCTCCTTTCGCGATTTCCACCTTCGGAGCGGGGACGCGCTTCATTCACCCGTAGTGTCCGACCCTTTAACTCTTTACCGTTCAGGCTGGTGATTGCGGCTTGGGCCTCTTTTTTATCAGGCATCTCAACAAATCCAAATCCCCGCGATTCACCACTGAACTTATCTTTAATAATCGCAATTGATATAACCTGTCCGCAGGCTTCAAATGCCTTCCGCAGGTCTTCTTCGGTAACTTCCCGAGACAAATTACCAACATAGATATTCATTATAACCTCCGTTTTTTATTAAACATAACTTAATATTATACAGGAATTATAAAAAAAGTCAAATCAGGTCTACGGGTGGCTATGTGATTAACAAGATTCATCCCAAGATTTAGGGAAACACTTTAAGCCGATTTTTTTACTTTGACCGACGGTTTTGCCTTAAAGAGTTGACATTTTAAACCTTTCCCTTAATCTTAAAGGATGAAAATTGGGGCCTGTGGGATTTATTGTGAGCGGTGTCCGAAGTTTGTTAAAAGGCACTGCTCCGGTTGCGCCCCCAATCCGGTATGCCCGATGCCGGGTTGTGCGAAAGAGAAAGGCTATGAGTTATGTTTTGACTGCCCCTCTTTTCCTTGTCCAATAAACTACCAGTTCTTTCCCAAATCTTGGCTTGACTTCCTAAAATCAGAAGAGGTTGTCGGATGAAGGACAACAGTTTATCTTGACATATTCAATTTAATCCTTATAATACCTTATGGCTATTTTAATAATAATTTTAGTTTTGATTGCTTTATATATTCTCTTCACCTATAACTCTTTAATTATAAAGCGCAATCGGGTGAAGAACGCCTGGTCGCAGATTGATGTCCAGTTGAAACGAAGATATGACCTAATCCCCAATTTAGTGGAGACGGTGAAGGGTTATGCTGCCCACGAAAGGGAGGTCTTTGAAAAGGTTACCGAGGCACGGGCGCGGGCAATGGGCGCAAAAAGCCCCCGGGAAGCCGCCGAAGCCAATGAAGGTCTGTCCGGTGTCTTGAAGACGCTCTTTGCCGTTGCCGAGTCCTATCCGCAATTAAAGGCAAATGAGAATTTCCTCCGTCTCCAAGAAGAACTGTCCGCAACCGAAAATAAGATTGCCTTTGCCCGGCAGTTCTATAACGATACCGTCCTCTCTTATAATATCACCTGCCAGCAATTCCCTTCTGGTATCATCGCCACCATCTTTGGCTTCAAGCCAGAAGAATTTTACACCACCCCGGAATCTGAGAAAGAGGCACCAAGAGTTAAATTCTGATGTCCGCGGTAACCTTTTATGATTTAATCGCCAAAAATAAGCGATTAACCTACTTCTTTATTTTCCTCATCAGTATCCTCTTAGGTTTTGCCGGTTATCTTATTGTCAATATCTTTCACTGGGGGACGGCCGGTTATCTCTTCTTTGCCATCTTCATTTTGTTCTATAACCTTATCCTTTATTATAATTCATCAAAAATCGTTTTAGCGATAAGTGGCGCCAAACCAGCACCACCAGAAATATATTACCAACTCCATAATGTTGTTGAGGAGATGGCGATTGCCGGTGGTATCCCCAAACCAAGGGTCTATGTAATGGAAGATTCTTTCCCGAATGCCTTTGCCACCGGTAGAAGCCCTAAAGATGCCTCGGTCTGTGTTACCACCGGGCTAATAGCCTTGATGAATCGGGAGGAACTCCAGGGGGTTATTGCCCACGAAATCTCTCATATCCGAAATTATGATATGCTCTTAATGACGGTTGTTTCAATAATTGGCGGGTTAATCGTTCTCTTCCGTGATATTTTGTTTCGTTCTTTTTTCTTTCTCGGTGGCCGCCGCGACCGGCGCCGGGGCGGTTCCGAAGGGGTTTTACTCTTGGTGGGCATTTTGTTCGCACTACTGGCACCAATTTTAGTCCTGCTCATAAGACTGGCAATCTCCCGGGAACGGGAATATCTGGCTGATGCCTCGGCCGCCTATTTAACCCGCTATCCCCGCGGACTTGCCCGGGCCTTAGAAAAGATTGGCAACTTTAAGGGTGAGATGCGAACCGCCACCGACGCCACCGCCCATCTCTTCATCGCCAATCCCTTTGGCAAAGATAAGTTTGAAATCTCAGAACTCTTTGCCACTCATCCACCAATCCCGAAGCGGATAAAAAGACTCTTAGAGTTAGAAATCTAAGATATGACGCGTGAGATTAGCCTTAGGACAAAAAAGGCGCTTTATGTAACATGGATTAGTGTTCTTCTAAACATTGCCTTATTTGCCTTTAAGTTATTTGCCGGGATAATCGGTAGGAGTAGTGCGCTGGTTGCTGATGCCGGCCATTCCCTCTCTGATTTGGCAACCGATATCGTCATTTTGTTGGGCTTTCAATTCGTTGATAAACCAGCCGACAAAAATCATAATTACGGGCACGGCAAGGTTGAGACTTTAATTTTAATAATTATCGGTGTTCTGTTATTCGCCTGGGGTCTTAAAATTATCTGGGATGGAGTTAATAAAGTTATTAGCAACACTTTTGGAACCACCCTGCCTCAACCAGGAGGGATTGCCTTTTTTGCCGCGCTCCTCTCAATATTTACTAAGGAATGGTTATATCGTTGGACAGTAAAATTGGGAAAGGAGATTAAAAGTGAGGCAATCGTTGCTAATGCCTGGCATCACCGTTCTGATGCCTTCTCTTCTATCGGTGCCGCGGTCGGAATTGGCGGTGCTATTCTGTTAGGACCAAAGTGGCGGATATTAGACCCGATTGCCGCAATTGTCTTAGGTCTCTTTATTATTCAGGTAGCAATTAATAGCACGCGGGTAAGTATCAATGAGTTATTAGAGGCATCGTTGAGTGAAGAGATGAAAAGCGAAATCCTAACCATTATTAGAAATATCCCAGGGGTTAAAAATCCCCACGATATGAAGACAAGAAAAATTGGGAATAATATGGCAATTGATATCCATATTGAGGTTGACAAATCGTTAAGTATCTTAGAGGCTCATGATATTGCAACGCGGGTGGAAGAGAAGATTAAAAAAGTATTTGGTAAAGGAACATTCGTCTCCGTTCATATTGAACCGAGCGGGTAGCACCCAGCCTCGAAGTTCAGAAGTTTTGCGGTTCAGGAGTTAGGAAGGCACTCTTCCGATAACCATAACACGGGTCGTCTCCGGACCGGGTGGTTCAAAGGTTAGGTGGCGATAAAATTTAATCTTAAAAAAACCGGCTTGCCGGAGCCAATCTTCTATCTCCTCTAACTCATAGCCCCGCTCCTGATGAATCTCTTCAAAGTCGGGTGGACGCAGTGGCGATAAGGGTCTAATATCTTTTACCCAAGCAGTAAGGAACAATGTTGAAATCCGTTTCTGGGTATCATACCTATTTCGCCAGTGGGTGAGCAGTCTTTTGCTTTCTCGCCAGAAGGAATGATTATCCCAGATTTCCTTCAAACTGAAAATCGTATTCAGGTCAAAGGCAAAAATTCCCTTCGGCCGCAAAACGGAAAAGACTGACTTAAAGCAACTCTTTATCGCCGTTTCCTCTAATAGGTAATTGATACTGTCATAAAAGGAAATAGCGGCATCTACTTTATAGGGGAGGGAAAAATTTTTCATATCCCCTTCAAAAATTTGCCAACTGGTGTCCGGGGGCAAAATCTTTTTTTTAAGAACCGCAAGCATCTCAGGGGAACGGTCCAAACCGACCACCTTATATTTCTTTTTAAGGAGCAACTCGGTTGGAATGCCCGTTCCGCAAGCCAGGTCTAATATCCAATTGGGCTTTATGCCCTCGCGCTTAAAAATTTCTATGGTATAGTTAACCCATTCTTCATAGGGGACCAGATTCAACATAAACTCATCGTAATATTCCGCAAATTTTTCAAACGGTCTCATAGACTCACGGACGACGGAAACGAGTTATTAGTCCAATAAGGAATGGAATAGAAAAGCCGGTGACGAGAACGCCAACCGCCAAAAGCAGATGCCGCTTTGGAAAAAAAATAGTTAACTGTCCTAAGAGAAAGGCAAAGAGCCCAAAAAAGAAATGAAGTAACCATTCTCGGGTGGAAAATATCCTCCCTCGGGCTTCAGCTGGCACTTCCTCTTGTAGAATCGTATCCCAGGCGATAAAGACCGGTGAGAGAAAAAAACCACCTAAAAAGGCAAGAAAAAAGACCACAAGGCTTTCCCGAATAAATGAAGAAAAGATGGTTATCACACCTAAGGTAAATAGGGAAAAGAAGACGATAATCTCCTTCTTAATCCGGTGTCCGAAGATGCCGTAGGAAAGAGAGCTTAAAATGAGCCCAATTGAACCAACCCCACCCAAAAAACCAACTCCTCTCGTACCTAAATTAAGCCCTAACATCTGCTCCGGACTTTGGACAATTGGGATATAGAGAACAAAAACGGAGGCGCCAATTAAGACAAACGCCAATAAAGAGGCAAAGGTAAGAGAGACCGGCGGCGAAGAAAGGATTAGTAAATAGGCGGATTTGAGATTGAGAAACAGTTTCTTTATATTGATAAAGGCTAATGATAGTAAATTTCTTCCCCGGACCAGAAGGGGCTCTCTTTTCTCTCTTTCTCTTTTTTTTGAAGAGCGAAAGACATAAATTAGGGCAAGAACTGAAATCCAGTAACTGAGCGAATCAATATAAAAACCAGCACTCCAAGTATAGCGAATACCGATGCGCCGCCAGAACTCAAGGTCAACAATCAACCCACCGAGGATAATTCCCAAAAGGGTGGCGACCCGCCCGATGAGATTGAGAAAGGAGTTGGCCGCTAAGAGCCGCTTTGGGGCCACTAAGGTGGGGATGATTGATAGTCGGGCGGTATTAAAGAAAAGACCAAAGAGAAAGACTAAAAAAGAACAGAGGTAGACCAAAAATAGATTGCCAATCTCTAAGATCAAAAGCGGGATGGAAAGGACTAAAAGTGCCCGGGCGATATCGCAAAAGATTAAAATCTTTCTTTTGTCCCAGCGGTCAACCAAAACTCCGGCAAAAGGACCAAAGATAATCGTTGGCAGGGCGATGACAACGGAGAGATAGGAGATTGCCTGGGCACTCTTCCAGCCATACTTCTGCGATAAGAAGGCAATCATCGCCAGAAGCGCCATATAATCCAGTTTATCACCAAAAAGAGAAAACGCCTGGGAAAAGGTGAAGATGAGGAATCTTTTTATCTTAAAGAGATTGAAAAACTCACTCCTCGGGGAAAGCGACGGATAGACCCCAAGAGCGGTTTTACTTTTCTCCCCGGGCATCATTTTGTTGGAGTGGGCAACTGGCGAGTGCTATCGGGTCAAAGCATCGGTGGTTGAAATAGGCTAAGGAATGGATTTAATCCATGTGAACTTGCGTCCCGCCTGGTCCATCCGGTTGGTTATTGCGGTATCGCCTTTTAATAGGGAGTGATAGAATCTCTCTACTGCCCTTCCAATCTTTTCCCAGGAGTATCCTAAGGCCTTTTTTCTTCCTTCGGCGCCCATCCTTTTTTTGAGGTTCTCATCTTTTAAGATTTTAGACAGTGCCTCGGCGATTGCCTGAGGCGAGCGGGGTGGCACCAAAAAGCCATCCCGACCATGGCTCACCACTTCTTGATAACCGGGAATATCCGAGGCAACCACCGGTTTGGCGGTGGCCATCGCCTCCAAGAGGATTATCCCAAAACTTTCACAATCAACCGATGGCGCACAAAAGACATCGCAGGTTGCATAATAGTAAGGAATCTCCTCGGGTGAGACGGTGCCACAAAAATGGACATTCTCGGCCACGGTCTTATCAATGTATTCCTTATACGAATAGCCAAGCACCCCACCACCAACCGTCAAGAGTAGAACATTCGGGAATTCCCTTTTGATTAAAGGCAGGGCCTGCATTAGATATTTCAGCCCCTTTTTTGGTTCAAAGCGACCGACGAATAATAACCGGGGCCAACGCGAAAGATATTGGGGCAGGGGTTGGATATCCGGTGAGAAACGGTTTGGGTCAATGGCATTAGGGATGATATGATAATTTCCCGGGAAATAACGTTGACTCGCCTCAACCGCGGCTCGGGATACTGCAATTACACCATCCAGTTTCCTAAAATAGGGGAGAAGAAAAGAGCGGAAGAGAGTATAACCTTTGCTCTTTGTATAATAGGAGTGGAGGGTAATCACATTCTTTACCCGGGAGTGACGGAGGGCTAACATTGGTAGGGTTGGAGCCAGTGAGCCATGAATATGAATAATATCAAATCCGGTACTTAAAATCTTTTTTACCTTGGCCCCAAGCCGAAGGCCAAGCGGGAGCGAGGCCCAGGATTTATTTGACCTTATCGTAAACGACCGGCCAACCCGATAAACATCCTCTTCATTCGGCGAATATTTCACACCATCTAAGATGCGCGTTGAGAAATTGGTCGTGAGGATTTTTACTTCGTGTCCCAATCTTTTTAACTCACGGGTGAGATGATAGATATGAATGGGAATTCCCCCAACATGGGGGAAGTAAACATCCGAGACCATCAGAATTCGCATCTCAATAGCGCTAAAAGAAAGACCAGTCTCTCCCCATCCCTTTCCGTTTGGCTAATTTATATACCCGGTGAGCGGTTACCACATCCTGGATGCCTAAGCCCGTAGAATCAAATATCGTTATCTCTTCATCACTCGTTCGCCCCTCTATTTTCCCACATAGCAAATCACCCAATTCACCCTGGATATTTTCTCTTTTTATTATCCCTTTGGTCAGAGGGACATTCACCTCTCCGGAATGGGTCGCTTGTTCCCAGTCATCAATATAGACCTTACCGTCTAAGAGAATTTTTGGGTCTAACTCTTCTTTTCCTGGGGCATCGGCACCAATCGCATTGATATGGCAGCCGGGTTTTATCCATTCTCTTTTTATGATTGGTTCGCGCACCGGCGTTTGCGTGCAAAGGATGTCGCAATCCTGAACCGCCGTTTCTAAGGAAGGCGCTAATTCTATCGGCACCCTGACCCGCTTTTTCATCGCCCGCTGGAACCTTTCCGCCTGGGAGGTGGATACATCAAAGACTTTAACTTTCTTTATGGGAATGTAAGCGAGCACGGCTAAAAGTTGAGTTTCGGCTTGGACACCACAGCCCACCAAAGATAAGACCTCGGAATTCTTCCGTGCCAGATACTTGGTGGCAACACCGGAAGCGGCACCGGTGCGCATCGTCGTTATCCAAGTTCCATCCAGCACCGCATAGGGGAAACCGTTTTTTGGGTTAATTAAAAGAATCGTCGCCATCACCGTTGGCAACTTATACCTCTTGGGATTATTGGTATGAACATTAACTACTTTTACCCCGGAAATTTCAAGTGAGGTGATGTAAGAGGGCATTACCCGGAGGTCACCCGAGTATTTTTCATAGAAGAGATACATCTTGGCCGGCATCTGGACATTTCCCAGGCCCTTTTCCTTAAAGGCGGTCTCGGTAGCCCTGAGGGTATCCTTTATTGATAGAATTTTTTTTACCTCCTTCTGATTTATAAACAATACCTTCATCTTTCCTCCTATCGGTAAAAAATCATCAGCCGTTGGCTGGCGCGCCGCTTGGTTCGTTAACTATTTCATACCACTTGCGGCAACCGCCAACAGCCGACGAGTCTTTTAACATACAAATTGCTTCAAATCCTTCTCCGGCACATCGCCCAGAGCGGTGACGAAAAAGGGTGGCGATAAGACCTCAGGCAAAAGGGAGTTGACATCCGAAACCTTTAGCCGGTTGTAATTAGAAAGTGTCTCTTCTAAGGTAAAGCACCTCCCTAAAAGTAACTCATTCTTTGCCAGGGCGAACATCCGAGCCAGGGGACTCTCCTGGGAAAGGATTATTGAACTCTTAGTTAAGTTTAAGGCCACTTCTATCTCCTTTTGGGAAAACCCCTCAGTTAAAACCTTTTCTCTCTCCGCTGAGATTATTCTTAATGCCTTGATTGCCCAATCCTTTCTGGTGATAAAATAGATGCCAAATAATCCACTATCCGAATAGAGGTCAACAAAGGAGGAAATCTGGTAGACTAAACCTTCTTCCTCACGCAGTTTTTGAAAGAGTCGGGAAGAGAGAGAAGAGCCAAATGCGGTATTCAAAACCGAAAGGGCATACCGTTTCTCCGGCGGATAGGAAAAAATCGGACGGGCATAAATGATGTAGGCACTCTCTAATTCCTTCCGCACTTCAACTAAGAGTGGCGAGGAAGGAGAATTGGGCGGTGGTGCGCGCCTTGGCGAATTGATTTTATTAGTTAAAGATTTTACCTTTGGAACCCTTGAGACCACTTCTTCCCATAGACGCTCCGTCCCACCGGTCAAGAGGAGAATGATATTATTCGCGGTATAATTAGATGAGAAGTAAGACAATACCTTTTCTCTTGTCAAATCCTTAACTTGTTCATAAGTGCCGGTAATCGGGCGACCAAGGGGATGGGAAGAGAAAAAATGGGAAAAGAGCAAGGAGAGAATCTTATCCTCGGGGTCTTCTTCGGCCTCCCTTATCTCCTGGTAAATAACCCCCTTCTCTTTTTCTAATTCATCCTTGGGAAAAAGAGGGGTGGTAGCGATTTCCAATAATAATTCCAGGACCGGACCGATATTTTCTTTTAAGAAGCGGGCATAAATACCGGTTGACTCCTTAGTCGTGAAGCCATCAAGATGGCAACCTTTGGATTCGGCATAAAGAGAGATTTCCTTAGGGGTTTTCTTTTGCGTCCCTTTGAAAAAACCGTGCTCAATGAAATGGGTTATTCCTGTGTTGGTTTCGTTTTCATCCCGGCTGCCCAAGTTAAATATTATCCCGAGGGCACAAGAGGGAAGAAAGGGAATTGGCTCCTGAATAATTCTTATCCCATTAATCACTTCCTTTTTTATCATTATTTAGCGCAAGTTTTTAAGTGCTTTATGGGAGAGGTTGATCCGACCCATTTCATCAATCTCCACTACCTTCACCTTTATCTTATCGCCAACTTTTACTACATCCGAGGGATGCCTAATTCTTCTATCCGCTAACTGCGATATATGACACAGACCCTCTTTTCCCGGGAGGATTTCAATAAAGGCACCAAACGGCATCAACCTTTTGACTACCCCGGAATATATCTTACCGACTTCCACTTCGGCGGTAATCGTCAGAATCCGCTCCCGTGCTAATTCTACTTTGTCCACCGTTGACCCAGCGATTTGCACCGTTCCATCATCTTCAATATTAATTTCCACCCCGGTCTCTTCAATTATCTTTCGGATTACCTTTCCGCCTGGTCCAATTACCTCGCCAATCTTATTTTTGGGAATGGTAAAACTGATAATCCGGGGGGCATAATCTGAGATTTTCTCTCGGGGGAAGAGGAGGGTCTTTTCCATAATATCAATTATATGATGAAGCGCCTTTTTTGCTTTCTCTAATGCCTCGGCTAAGATTCCTATGTTCACCCCGGCAATCTTCAAATCAAGTTGCAGTCCGGTAATTCCCTTCTTTGTGCCGGCAATCTTAAAATCCATATCTCCGTAGTGGTCTTCTTGACCTAAGATATCGGTGAGGATTACATAATCATCTCCCTCCTTAATTAAACCCATCGCTATTCCGGCACAGTGGGCTTTAATTGGCACGCCGGCATCCATCAGGGCTAAGTTTGCCCCACAGACCGTCGCCATTGAGGAAGAACCATTAGATTCTAAGATATTGGAGACCACCCGAATCGTATAGGGGAAAGAGTCCTTTTTGGCGGATGCGCTTTCATTAGGAGCCGACTTCTCAAGTAAGACCTCTAAACTCCGTTCGGCGAGTGCCCCGTGACCAATCTCGCGGCGGGAAGGGCCGCGCATTGGTCTCACCTCACCCGTAGAGAAGGGAGGGAAGTTATAATGAAGCATAAAACTTTTCATATAATCACCAGTTAAGGCATCAATAATCTGCTCATCGGCTTTCGTCCCCAGGGTAACAACCGCTAAACACTGGGTCTCGCCTCGGGTGAACAGGCAGGAACCATGGGTACGGGGTAATACAGAAACCGCGCAGGAGATTGGTCTAATCTCATCCGGTTTTCTCTTATCAATCCTTATCCCATCCCTTAAAATCCTCTGCCGAAAATCCCTGCGTAAAATCTCTTCCACCTGGATAACAATCTGCGCCTCCAGGTCTAAAAGTTGGGGGAAGAGGGGGGTAAATTTCTCTTTGAGGCGATTAATCAGAGAGAAGAGATATTCCTCCCGTTCCTTCTTTTTTGGTATTTCGTTTGCTTCAATTATCTCTTCCCGCATCTCCTCAATTTTTCTTTTTAACTCTTCGGAGAGGAGCGGTGCGGGAAAATCAATCTTTTCCTTACCGGCTATCTCTAAGAGTTCTTCCTGAACTTCTACCACCTTTTTAATCTCCTCCTGAGCAATCGTTAGGGCGGTTATACAATCAGAAATGGACGCCTCCTGTCCACCACCTTCCAGCATAATGATTGAATCCTTTGTGCCGGCAACGACAATATTTAGGTCCGATTCGTTAAGAGAAGCAACGGGGGGATTTACAACAAACCGCTCTTTGAACTTACCAATCCGGCAGGCACCAATCGGTGTTGGGAATGGGATGCCGGACAAAAGGAGGGCCGCAGAAGAGGCGATTATCCCGAGGACATCAGGTGGGTTTTCCTGGTCAAAGGAGAAAAGAAGGGAGATTATCTGTGTTTCGTAATAATAATTTTTGGGAAAGAGCGGCCGAAGCGGGCGGTCAATGAGACGCGAGGTCAGGATTTCCTGGTCGCGTGGTCTCCCTTCCCGCTTAAAAAATCCACCCGGTATCTTTCCCGCGGCATAAGAGAACTCCCGATAATCAACCGTCAAGGGCAGGAAGGGGCGATTCTGTGCCAGTGATTCTGGCTTATAAGAGACCGCGGAAAGGACTACGGTATCCCCATACCGACAGAGGCAACTACCACCGGATTGTCGGGCAAGACTCCCGGTCTCCAGGGAAAGTTTTCGTCCGCCGATCTCTCTCTCTACTTTAATCACCGCTTCTATCCACGCAGACCTAATTTCTCCACAATCACGAGATACCGGTCCTTGTGATATTTTAATAAGTAGTTGAGGTGCCGTCGGCGCTGATTAACCAACTTTATCAAACCAATCCGTGAGTGCTTATCTTTATTATGGACCTTCAGATGTTCGGTGAGTTGATTTATCCTCTCGGTGAGGACGGCAATCTGGACCTCGGGCGAGCCGGTATCACCCTCATGGGTTTTAAACTTCTCAATTATTTCCTGTTTTTTTGCCTTTGGTAGAGGCATCTTTTCCTCCTTAATACTTTTTTAATTCCCAGATAAACCAGGAATAACTCTCGGGGTCTCCTTCCCTTTCCGAAAATCGCACCAGCCCCACATCCCTGGCGAGATAGAAATCACCCGAAATATCTTCATTACTATATTCTATCTTATAGGCGTCCTTAAACTCGTGCGCTTTTATTGTTACCTTTTCTTTACCCTGATTCTGAGCGATAAAATCACCACCTTTTCGCCCCGCGCCGCCATCTTTTTTGAGACTAACGAGATTGTGCCAAAATGGTTCATACCTCCAACTTTTTCCCTTCATCAGCGGTAGAGAGAGAAAGGTATCAGGAACTGCCCCTAAGGAATCGTATTCAAGAATCGCAAACTCCTTCTCTTCAAAATACAAAGTGTCCGTAGTGGTGTCGCCGTTGGTGATAAAACAGACCTTTGCGAGGTATCGGTCACTTTTATCATTTGTCTCCTTCTGCGCAAACGATAAAATCAGTTCACCGGTTTCCAGGGTGTCGTCTTCTTCATCAACCGCCCAGTAATCGTATTCATAAGAAATACCTGCCTTCAGGGGAAAGTAGGGAGTGCCTAATTTCACCTGTTTCTTACAACCGAAGAGAGAGAAAAAAATCCCAGAGAGGATAATTATAAATCCGATGAGGTTAAGTCCTCTGACTCTTACCATCTCTTTCATATTTTTCATTCTGGATTATAGCGAAAAATTACCCTTCTGTCAACTATCGGCACACTTGGAAGTGAAGTCCGACCTCAGAACCAATAAAAGATTTCCACACAGGGCATTTAATACCATCCCTAATAGGAATAAGGGGAGGACACAGGGAAAGGCACAGGGAGGGACCAAGAGAGCCTATCAGGGAGCGTATCAGAGGGAGAAAGAATAAGGCATTAAGAAAGGGTAAGAGAGAGGGCAAGAGTAAGAGGCAGGGAAAGGAATTAAGGAAGGGATAGAGTAAAGGATAGAGTAAGAGCCCCACTAAGGTATTAAGTAAGGCGTAGGGTAAGGCATCCAGGGGACGATACCCTAAAAGAAAGGAAAAATCCGATAAGTCCTGTAAAATCAAGATGTTAAGCGAAATTTCACCGATTAATTTTTGGTCGCTAAACGACCAAACTTTAATTTAATCCAATATCTCAGCCGGTTGGAAAGCGGGAGATTGAAAGACCCACCTCTCTCACTTATCCTCTCTTATCTGCACACACTCGGTATTCCTTACAGCCGGTTCTTCTCAGAATTGGAAGGGATAGAGATTAAAGAAAAACTGCAAGAGGTGATGGCGGAAACGAAATATCCCCAAAGGCAAAAGAGGAAAAAGATAAATATCTTGCCTTTGCCGAGGGATATTTTCAGGCACTGCAAACCGAAGAGAAAAAGCAATTAGAAGCCTTAAAAGAAGCAAGTGAAAGATATTAGGAAGCCCGCTACCAAAAAAGAGAAGAAGGTTATTTTTGGATTGGCTGGCGGATGTGATGAAGATAGTGGAAGAAGAATTTAATCGCCCCTCTCCTTTTTAGCCAAAACCCAAAAGAGCATTTTTGACGAAAAGCGTCTTATTGAAAAATAAAAAAGTATCGGTATAATGATATTTTAAGGCTACTACCGAAGATAAAAATGGTGAGAAACCCCTTATTTTCCCGATGGAGAAGAGGCGGGATTTGATACCGCCCGAGACAGAACCGGCTATTGACAGAAGCCAATTTTTATCTTATGCTTTAAGAAGGAGATAATATGCCGACGAGTATTTATGAGGAAGTAAAGAGGGCATTCCAGGATATTTTGGCGCCAGAGATAAAAACGCTTGCGGTAGAGATAAAGCGGTTGGACGAGAAGATGGATTCTGGTTTCAAGAGGCTTGACGAGAAGATGGATTCAATTCGGAACGAACTCCTAGCGGAGGCAAGGCGTCTTGATACGCGCATCGACTCTTTGGAAAAAGAACTGCGGACGGCGATTGAATTGCGGGAACGGATTGCGGCGATTGAGGCGAAGATTGGGCTATGACCGTTTATTACGAAAAGATAAGGAGGGGAGAGAAACCCTTTACCCCGTTAGAAAGGTTGCCGAAAAGAAGGGAAGACCCTTTTGCCAATTATTGAAATTTCTAACGGGACTTATTTTCCCGATGGCTGGAAGGCAAGATTTGGCCGCCATACTCCCAATTCGGCACAAAAAGCGAAGTGCGGATATGAACAAGTTGGACTTTATTAAGGTAGAGAAAGGAGTTAGCCGATAGTATGGATAAGCGACATTGTCGTCTATGAACGAGTTAGGTGTAATTAGTGCCAATTAAAGGAGAAAAAACGATGAGTTTTGGTCATGCATTATATTATCCATACATTAATCTAACAAATAAAAATTGGCTAAAACATGCATTTCTTTTTTGGGATAAAATCTCAAGAATTGTTCCTTCTTCTGTTAACCCGTCCGATAGTGAAGAAATAATAAAAATAAAATATGAAACTGGTTTTATTGAAAACTATTCACCTGATAGATGGGTAATATCAGATACATTTCGCACATTCTCTGAGTATCTGGAAAGAATAATAAACTCTGAGGATTTTTACAGACACTACAGAAGGAGATTTCGTCACTACTTTGAGGATTGGGAGTATGAGCATTGGCGTAGATTTCGAGAAGACTTTGGTTTTAGGCGAGATATTTTAGAATCTATTGTTAGATCTTCTGGAACTTACTTGCATGTTCAAAAAATTGATAGAAACTTAAAAGAAAAACTATTCGCCTTAGGTCTAGCTATTCCTGGAGAAAACGAATACGAAGATTGGATAAAAATAGATAATGAAATTGGATTTATTTACATGACTTATTTAGCAAAATCAATTTCAAAAGAAAAAGGAATTCCTATAG